>JAJBUL010000319.1 GCA_020860365.1 Clostridiales bacterium
TTGGTTTTCATCGGTCTCGTTTGTGCGTACAAACGAGACCGGGAAGTCAAGATTAATATCAGCAAGAGCGGCGACCGCTGCGGAAAGGAGCCTCTATTATGATCAAGACATATTCTATTGAGCCGGGACAACTGCCTACAGAAGAAGAAATCAGGGAAGCGGAGGAAGTGGTGAAATATCCAATCGAGTTTGATGAAGATTGTCCTGAACTTTCTCCTGCGATGATGAAAGCTTTCAGAAGCGCAGTTGTACAGCGAAATCGAAGGAAAAAAGCATGAACAGGTAAATGTAGATGAGTTTAGTGAAAAGAAGAATAGGAAACTACTCGGATATAAAATAGAAAAACAGAATAGAAACTATACACCGGAAGACGTTCAGAAAATGAGCGTCTTTTTTTGTCTATGAGCAGGAGGAATTTTTTATGCTTACACACTTTATTGTTTTTTGTGCAGGTGGCTTTGTGGGGGTTCTGACAGCGTGTATGTGTATTGCAGCAGGAGAGGCAGACCGCAGGAATAAGAATTACGATGAAAAGGGGGATGAAAAGGAATGAATGCTCAGATTATCTGCCTCGCAAATCAGAAGGGCGGGGTGTCAAAAACTACTACGTGCGTGAATCTTGGTATTGGTTTGGCGCAGCAGGGAAATAAAGTCCTGATTGTGGATTTTGATCCCCAGGCCAGCGCGACAATCAGCTTGGGAATATCTACGGCAGGAACAGATGATGCAGCAACTGAAGAAAATCAGGGAGGAACAGATAATCAGGATGGCATAGCATCTGAGACGGAAAACGCAAGGGAAACTATGGGGTGGCAGAGGTGATATTTGAAAATGAGCTTTCCTGTTCTTCGGGTGGAGCGGTTGCGTACAGCGCGAGGTTGGATCATTCAGAAAGCAGGATCATCATTATCATGTATCCCGATTATCCAGGACAGTACATTTTACTACTTGAGGAGGCATCGGATGTTGCGGAAGAATCTGAAATTGTGGGAGAACTGGAGACACAGACTGAGAGTGGAGCAAATGAGCGGATGCAGGAAGCGATTGAGATTCAGAGTGGGCAGAACTCCAGTGAAACGGGACGAAAGTACGATGCTACGACACTTTCCGTGACAGGGATTCCGACAACATTGCTGAATTATCTTTCAAACCGTTATGAACTGCAATACACACTCTATGATTATCTGTACCGGAATGGCTACAGTGATGTGACTGCCGCGGCAGTTAATTCGTATGAGATCGATGCGGACGCTCGGACAGCGACGATTACATTCACGTTGTCGGATGGCAGCAGCCTGACTGGAATTTACAGCCGGGACGACAATTCCTATTCGTACCAGTAGAAAATAGAATCTTGTGATTGCAGTCCGGTGAAAATCTGATATAATGATAGTGTCACAGGAAATCAGGAGAAAAGCTTTATGAGAAGAGACAACACGAAGGCAGATGTAAGGCTGAAAGACTTCTGGCGTGACAATGGTCGGTTTGCGGACCTTTTCAATGCAGTCTTGTTTGATGGACAGGAGATTTTGAAACCAATAGCAGTGATTGGAAAAATTACGGATTCAGCATTTCTTATGCAGAAAGGCAAAGGAAGGAGGGAACTGACCATGTGTTCTGTGTTGGAGCAGTTTGAGCAGAAATCAATTGAGAAGGGTGAAAAGCTGGGGATTGGACAAGGAATCATGCAGCGCGACAGAGAACTGATTCATAAGTGGACAGCTCTTGGGTATAAGACGCATGAAATCGCTGACCTGCTTGGCCGTTCGGAAGAAGAAGTACGTGTGGTGCAGGCTGAAAAATAGCCTGACAGTCATTTGATGAAATCAATAGTTTTACAAGAACCGTCTTGTTTTTGCAGGGCGGTTTTTTGTTGCCTATTTTTAAAAAAAGAGATTTGCAAGATTTTTGGGGAAGGTATATCAATGGAAAAGATAATCACTGCTTCTGGGAAAGGGGTTCAGGCAGGAAACAGAGATTTTCCTGAAAATGTGCAATGCCTGCAGATCGTTCTATCTTTAGAAAAACTGCTTGGCGAGAAGATTCCGGGAAACCGGTTTGAAGCTGGCAGGATATTTTGCGGAAGAAAAAAGCAAAAACAGATCGAGAGACAGGTAAATGAGATTCGAAGCTGGGTGAGGTTTTTGCGCCTTAGCGAAGAAGAGGTGGTTATCCTCACGCCATCACTGAAAATATTGGATGAGAAAATTCAACCGCTCACATTGGAAGCTGGTTCTGGAAAAAGCCACAATATACCGAACTCCTGAAGGCGAAATCAGCTTACATATTTACCCGAAATTACCGAAAAAAGTGTGAAAACAAGAAAACTTAATTTCAGAATAGCCTCTCGACGATGGCCTTCTCCTGTGATAGAATAGACGCAGTTTATCTTTTACCGGAGGAGGCTTTTTTATGCGCACAGACTGGGAACAGCAGCACGTACATTCGCCTGGATTGGCAGGAATAAGCAGTCATTTGACCGCAGAAACAGAGGAAACGAGAAAAAAAAGAACCTGTTGTACGGGTCTGCTGGCTCATGTGGATGCGGGAAAAACGACACTGGCGGAAGGCATTCTGTATCTGACGGGCAGGGTCCGCAGTCTGGGGCGTGTGGATCATAAGGACGCTTTTTTTGACAATTTTGAGCTGGAGCGTGCCAGGGGAATTACGATTTTTTCGAAGCAGACGCAGGTGGAGCTGCCTGCGCTTACCATGACGCTTCTGGACACGCCGGGGCATGTGGATTTTTCAGCGGAAATGGAGCGGACGCTCCAGGTGCTGGATTATGCGGTGCTTGTGATCAGCGGGGCGGACGGGGTACAGAGTCATGTGGAGACGCTCTGGAGGCTGTTGGCGCGTTATGAGATTCCGGTATTTTTGTTTGTCAATAAGATGGATCAGCCGGGAACGGATCGGGAGGCTTTGCTGGCGGAGCTGAAAAGCAGGCTGGATGAGCGCTGCGTAGATTTTACCGGGGCGGATGCTTTAAAGAGAATGGGCTTTGATGCGGAAGCGGCGAAGAAGGGCACAAAGCAGGCAGAGAATGACGGGAATTCAGGCCAGGATCCGGATGAGGCATATTATACGGAGACGGAAGAATTTCAGGAAAATCTGGCGATGTGCGACGACGAGCTTCTGGAACTGTACGCAGCGGGCGAAATGATTGAAACAGAACAGATTCGGCGTATGATTGCGGAGCGGAGGATTTTTCCGTGCTTTTTTGGATCGGCGCTGCGGTTAAAGGGTGTTGAGGAGCTTCTGGAGGGAATTC
>JAJBUL010000178.1 GCA_020860365.1 Clostridiales bacterium
TCATCGCCGGTATGGGTGAGCTCCATCTGGAGATTATCGTAGACCGTCTGCTCCGTGAGTTTAAGGTAGAGGCGAATGTAGGCGCACCTCAGGTTGCCTATAAGGAGTCCTTCACCAAGACGGTGGATCAGGAATACAAGTACGCGAAGCAGTCCGGCGGCCGCGGCCAATACGGCCACTGCAAGGTACGTTTTGAACCCATGGACGCGAACGCGGAGGAACTGTTCAAGTTCGAGTCCGAGGTGGTCGGCGGAGCGATTCCGAAGGAATACATTCCGGCGGTCGGCGAAGGTATCAAAGAGGCTGCCCAGGCAGGTATTCTTGCCGGATTCCCGGTACTCGGCGTGAAGGCAGTCGTATACGACGGTTCCTATCATGAAGTCGATTCATCCGAGATGGCATTCCACATCGCCGGCTCCATGTGCTTCAAGGAGGCTATGCGCAAGGCAGACCCGATTCTGCTCGAGCCGATCATGAAGGTGGAAGTGACCATGCCGGAGGAGTATATGGGCGATGTCATCGGCGACATCAACTCCCGGCGCGGACGGATCGAGAGCATGGACGACCTCGGCGGCGGCAAGATCGTAAGAGGCTTCGTACCGCTGGCCGAGATGTTCGGATACTCGACCGATCTGAGATCCCGGACACAGGGCCGCGGCAACTACTCCATGTTCTTCGAGAAGTACGAGCCGGTGCCGAAATCCGTCCAGGAGAAAATTATTTCTAATAAAGTAAAATAAAACTTGAAATACCCGGCTGTTTCTAATATAATCAGTGTATGTGGGTATTTTAGCGAAAACGAGATGATTGCCGGAAGGCAAAATATTAAGGAGGACCTGAAAATGGCAAAAGCAAAATTTGACAGAACCAAACCCCATTGTAATATTGGTACCATTGGTCACGTTGACCATGGCAAGACGACTCTGACCGCAGCCATCACGAAAGTACTGGCTGAGAGAGTTGCCGGCAACGAATTCACGGAGTTCGATAACATTGATAAGGCTCCGGAGGAGAGAGAGCGCGGTATCACGATTTCCACTGCTCACGTAGAGTATCAGACCGAGAAGCGCCACTATGCGCATGTTGACTGCCCCGGTCATGCCGACTATGTAAAGAACATGATCACCGGTGCTGCTCAGATGGACGGCGCGATCCTTGTAGTGGCTGCTACAGACGGCGTTATGGCACAGACGAAGGAACACATTCTTCTGTCCCGTCAGGTAGGCGTACCTTATATCGTTGTATTCATGAACAAGTGCGATATGGTAGACGACGAGGAGCTGCTTGAGCTGGTTGAGATGGAGATCGTAGAACAGCTTGAGGAGTACGGTTTCACCGACTGCCCGATCATTCAGGGTTCCGCTCTGAAGGCTCTGGAGGATTCCAGCAGCCCGTGGGCTGACAAGATCATGGAGCTGATGGATACCGTTGATGAGTATATCCCGGATCCCCAGCGTGCGACTGACCAGCCGTTCCTGATGCCTGTTGAGGACGTATTCACCATCACAGGCCGCGGCACCGTTGCTACCGGCAGAGTAGAGCGCGGTACCCTTCACCTGAACGAGGAAGTAGAGATCGTCGGTATCAGCGAAGAGGTTCAGAAGACCACCGTTACCGGTATCGAGATGTTCCGCAAGCTGCTTGACGAGGCTCAGGCCGGCGACAACATCGGCGCACTGCTCCGCGGCATCAGAAGAACTGACATCGAGCGCGGACAGGTTCTTGCAAAACCGGGCAGCGTAACCTGCCATACCAAGTTTACCGCTCAGGTATACGTACTGACCAAGGACGAGGGCGGCCGTCATACACCGTTCTTCAACAACTATCGTCCGCAGTTCTATTTCAGAACAACAGACGTGACCGGCGTTACCTATCTGCCGGAGGGCACCGAGATGTGCATGCCTGGTGACAATGTAGAGATGACCATCGAGCTGATTCATCCGATCGCTATGGAGCAGGGTCTTACCTTCGCTATCCGTGAGGGTGGACGTACCGTTGGTTCCGGCCGTGTTGCTACCATTATTGAGTAATTAAAAAATTGTAAGTAAAATCAAGGCTTCCGAGGATATTTCCCGGAAGCCTTTTTACGTCTGCTGATTATCTTATTTTACGATGAGAAAGCCCTGTCTCTCAAGGAGAAACTTCCCGATGGGCTGATGGAGCGCGAAATGAAAGGTCAGAGCGAATATATGTTTCTTGCTTCTGCATCGCGTTCTACAAATATGGATAGATATATAAAGGATTTTCTGAAGCGCAAACCAGACGGTGTGATAGTACAGGCATCCTGTCAGGCGGAAGTGGTGCATGAGATCATTATGGTTTTCAGCTTTGTGCCGTTGGTGTTTTCCGTCTGGGCAGGCGATGTAGCAGTTTTTTTGATTACATCCTTCGCGGCATGTCTTCTGGATCTTGTATTTGTGATTGTGCAGAGATTTAACCGTCCGCGGCTGCTTCGCCTGATCCGGTAAATTGTCCGATTCCACCCGGATTCTCCTTTTAAGGGGTGGAAAAACCAGTGATAAGTGGATAAGATTTCCTCAAAAAACAGGAGGAATTTGTTATGGATCAGATACTGATTGGCAGCTATATTGCTCAGAAAAGGAAAGAGAAGAATATGACACAGGCGAAGCTGGCGGAGCGGCTGGGTGTGTCGAACAAAACGGTTTCCAAATGGGAGACAGGAAAGTGTATGCCGGATTACAGCGTGATTGAACCGCTCTGCAGTGAACTGGGGATTACGGTTGCGGAACTGATGGACGGAGAGGATGCGGCGGATAACAGTGTGCGCACGTATGATGAGACACAGATTTTAGATCTGATTAAGAGAACGCAGATGCTTGAAAAGGATAAGAATATCCAGAATGGCGTCCTGCTGATCGTGACGGGGATTGCGCTTCTTTTCCTGCATTATTGTGTTGGCGGTGGCGAGGGAAGCATTGTAATGGATTTTATTTCTGGCCTGCTTCTGGGAATCTCGATTCCGGTAATGCTGGTGGGAACATATGTGGCTGCAAGAGGTGCTGCGGAAAGGGCAAATCTGCATATTTAAGCGGCAGAAGGCTTCCTGCTACGGAGCGTAGCATTCCGAAAAACGGGTATTTTCATATGAGGGCAGCTGCGCCGCCGATGGTTCGTACGGGAAACCGGGTCATACAATCAAAACAAATGCTTGCAATCGCAAGCATTTGATAGTACAATATCAAGAAAAAAGGAGGCGGTATTATGGCAAATACTAGTGTTGTTTACGCAAGAATAGATT
>JAJBUL010000003.1 GCA_020860365.1 Clostridiales bacterium
TTGTTGCAAAGGCCAGCACACCGACCAACTCACACTTTTTCAAACAGGTAGCTGCATCCATAGCCTATCTCCTCTCTGTATACCGATGGATTTTGTTTTTTCGATCTTTCTGCACCCCACGTGCATATGTGATCTCCGGGTAGCCGAATCCTACCATCAGCTTTGTATAATGATCCTGCGGAATGTTCAGCAGTTCCCTTGCTTCCGGCACCAGTTCATTCAGTACCTCGGCCGGATAGCTCATGATTGCCGTTCCAAGGCCATACGCATTGCAAAGAAGTTCAAAATACGCTGTCGCAATGTTGCAGTTGACCTTGCTGTCCTCTGCCCATTTCCCGCTGCATTTTTCGTGAGCGATGAACAGATGCGGCGCGCCACAAAAGAGCAGATCGTCTTTCCGTAAACTCCGCTCAGACTCCTTCATCTTACGATAGAAAAAGTCGCTGAAACTATGCGTATAGATGTGTTTTCCCGCCAGTTCTTCCATTTTTGTATAGGCAATCTGCCAGATTTCCTTTACCCGTTCCTTATCGTCGATGACTGTATATTCTACGTTACTGGAGTTGCCTCCGGTAGGAGCCGCCTGCATGGCATCCAGTATCCGGCTGATGACCTCCGAATCCACATTTTTATCAAGATACCTTCGGCAGGAACGCCGGTTTGTGACCAACTGTTCCATATACAGCCCCATATTTGCAGGTGCTGGCGGCAGGGAATCTTCTGGCTTCTTATCAAAAATTGAGATAGCGCCTGTCGGACAGACCGCCAGACAATGCTGGCATCTCCAACAGCCACGCCACCCAAAACGCTCAAATGGAATCATTTCCGGATAACCGTCTGTTCCGAAACGCAGCACAAGGCCGGCGCAGGTATTCAGACACTTTCCGCAACGGGTACATTTTTCTTTATCCACATGAAAATGTGTTTTTGTTTCCATCCCCATATCTGTCACCGCCTTTATACTGTAACGACAATCTTGCCATTGACCTTATGGTGATCCATATCATACAGAGCCTCCGAAATCCGCCCGAACGGGTATGCTGCACCGATTACCGGTGTGATCTCATGGTCTTCGATGAAACGGAAAATGTCCTGCATGATGTCCTGCGTCGGATAGTTTGAGAAAAATCCGGTCAAATACACGCCATTGGGAATGAATTTGATGGGATCAAAATTGTTCAGGGTATATACACCCCCTAAAACACCTGTGTTGCACACAATGCCGCCTTTTTCTACTGTACGCAGGGTATCGGACAGCGTCTTAGGGCCGACCAGTTCCAATGCCCTGGTTACACCGTGAATCGTTCCTGCAAGTTCCCCGGTATCAAGGATCGCCTCGTCTGCATCGTGAAGCAGCGTCAGCTTGTTTTTCCGGTGTGTTGTGGCAATGACTTTACACCCAAGCGCCTTTGCGATCTGAATCGCCGCATAGCCCAGCGCGCAGGTTGCGCCGCGAACAAGCAGCGTATCCTCAGCCTTTAGCTGTAAGCACTCAAAAAGAGAACCCCATGCAGTAAACCATGTTTCCGGGACAGCAGCCATTTGTTCCCATGACAGTGCAGTATCCGTTTCAAAAACATGATGTGCCGGAAGCAGGGCGTACTCAGCATAGGAGCCATTGAAGCTGCGTCCCATACCGCCCATCAGGGCAACTACCTTTTGCCTGACAGCATGACCGCTGTCAGAAGGATCGACAATTTCTCCCACACACTCAATGCCGGGAATAATTGGCTTCTGAATATAATCTGCCTGGATTTCGTTCAGACGCAAAATCTGTTCAGAATGATTCAGACCAAAGGCTTTCACCTTCACCAGTACCCAGCCGGGTTTTGCTTCCGGAATCTCCATTTCGGTCAATGTTACTTTATCTGCATCCGTGAGCTCTGTCAGCACCACAGCTTTCATTTTCTTATCCATATCTTTAAGCCCTCAAAATATAGTAAACGACGTAAGTCGTTTTACTTTGCGTCAGACGCGAGGCTGCAAAGCAGCCATTCCCTGCGCGTCTGTGTGCATCTTTTATAGTGAATGACAAAAGAATTTTGTCGTTCACTATAATTCGCTGGTTTCATCTGCCCAGCACTGCGGATCAGCGGCGTAAAAGTTCCCGTCCTTCCCGCTGGCCACAGCGGGACAGCCCCGGCAGAACGACAGCAGCTTACATCTGGAGCATTTCTCAAATTTCGTATACTCCCGGTACCGCTCCATCTCGCAGGCCCAAAGGTCCGCCAGACGATCTTCAAACACATTGCCGACCTTGCTGTTTTGTACCCGGCGACAGGCGTACACATCCCCGGTGGGCAGGATGGTCAGGTGACAGTTGCCGCAGTTGCAGCCTCCGTAAATCATGATTTGTCCCGATTCGCTTTGTGAATCGAGGACGTAGGCCGAGCCATCTTGCGCAGCAAGATTTTGCATGGAATATCCCATTTGAAGGATGGGATGCCTCCTGGTGAGGGCGAGGCTCTCCTCCACGGTTTCAGGAATTTTGAAGGCACCCGTTTCGTATTCGTAGAGCGTCCAGAGGTGGTCTTTCTTATTAAAGTAAGTCTGACATCCGGCGGCTTCATACTCTTTGAATTTCCGGTCGCAGTCTGCCAGCAGCTTCCGGTAGCGGAGCGGTTCGATGCCGGTGTCCTTCTCCTCTGATGTGGGGCAATAGCGGGCGAAAGCGAATACATTCGCCCCGGCTACAACCACAGCGTCGATGATGTCAGGTACTTCGTCAATGTTTGTGCCGGAAACGGTGGTCATGATCACGCTGCGGATGCCCGCCCGGTTGATGCAGCCGATCTTTTCCAGCGTAATATCAAAGGAGCCAGGTTTGCGGAACCAGTCGTGTGTTTCCTGCATTCCGTCAATGGAGAGCTGGTACTTCTGGCAGCCATACTCTTTCAGACGGCGGCATACATCATCCGTCAAATGGAACGGATTGCCGAGAATGGTAAAGGGGATGCCATGCTCTTTCATCAGCCCCAGCAGCTTCCAGAAGTCCGGGTGAAGGATGGGATCGCCGCCGGTGATATAAAAATACGGCAGACGGTGATACACCTCGCAGAAGTCCAGACAGTTGTAAAACGTGTCCTGCATCTGCTCCCAGCTCATAGCGTCCAGCTTTTTACAGACGTTTTCGGAAAAGATGTAGCAATGCTTGCACCGCTGATCGCATTCGTCTGTAATATGCCATTGAAAAGAAAAGTACTGTTTCATAAAGCATGGTCTCCTTTGGGTTTATATCGTAAAATCCGATGAACGGA
>JAJBUL010000286.1:0-3778 GCA_020860365.1 Clostridiales bacterium
CGGTCATGGTAGCCGTTTTACTCGTCGTGCTGTTTCCATCCGCATCCGTCACAATACAGCGTACCATGCGACCGGAACGAGCTGCTGTCAATGTAGTGGTGTAGCTTACTGTTGTGGAGGAACCGGTTTTCCAGGTCTCTCCACCATCGCTGCTGTACTGCCACTCGTAGGTCAGATCGGTTCCCTCTGCCAGGATCGTAAAGGTGACTGAGTCGCCCGCCTTGCCGGTATAGCTTTCCGGCTGGACGGTAATGACCGGGCCGCCTGCCACAGTCATCACCGCTGTTTCGCTCGTCACGCTGTTTCCATCCGCATCCGTCACAATGCAGCGTACCATGCGGCCGGAACGCGCCGCGGTCAATGTCGTGGTATAGCTCGCTATCGTGGAGGCGCCAGTCTTCCAGGTCTCTCCATCATCGCTGTACTGCCACTTGTAGCTCAGTCCGGTTCCCTCCGCCTGAATGGTAAAGGTCACGGAATCGCCCGCATCTCCGATATAATCCTCCGGCTGTGCCGTGATGGTCGGTCCCGCCACTTCCGCTTCTACTGTCAGCGTCGCCACATTACTGGTCAGACTGTTTTCATTTGCGTCTATCACGATGCAGCGTACCTGGCGGCCGTCATAAGCGGCGATTATCGTCATGGTATAAGTCGCTGTGGCTGCGCTTGACGCTGTACTGTAATACCAGGTAGCCCCGTTGTCATCACTGTACTGCCACAGGTAGCTGACATCCTCTCCCTCCACACCGATTGTAAAGGAAGCCGTTGTTCCGGCAGTACCCGTATAATCCTCCGGCTGGCTCGTGATCACAAGGGATACGCTCGCCGTCACAAGAATCATTTCCGCTGTGTCACTGACCACATAGTTTCCACTTTCATCCGTCACAATACAGCGCACCAGACGGCCATTGCGCGCCGCGGTCATCGTCAGCGAATAGGTCGCCGTAGCCGCGCTCGCCGCTGTACTGTCCTTCCAGGTCGTACCGCCGTCATCGCTGTACTGCCACTGATAGCTGATACCTTCTCCAGTCGCCTCAATCGTAAAGGAAGCCGTTGTCCCAACCTCGCCCGTATAATCCTCCGGCTGGCTGACAATCATAACAGCTTCCGCGCTGCCTCCCGTAACGGTCACGGTCAATGTCGTGCTGCCAGAAGAGTAGTTCGTCGTCTCCAGAGCAGTCACTGTGATCACCGCTGTTCCCTCTGACACACCGGTTACCAGGCCGCTGTCGCTAACCTTTGCAACACTGGTATCGCTGGATTCATAGCTGAATTCTGTTCCACCGGTCGAAGTCGCTGTAATCTGAGCAGTCTCCTTCGCGGCAAGTTCCGAACTGGAAATTTCTGCCGTAACCTCCGGCGTAAGCTTTTTAATTGTGAAATTCACAACCGTCGATCCACTGTAGTCACCGATACCAGTCACGGTTACAGATGCGGTTCCCGCATTCTTGTTATCCGCGTAGGTTACCGTATAGTCCGTTCCCTGTGTCAGTTTCACTGAGTCATAGGTAACGGTAACCGCAGGTTTTTTCGCGCTTCCGCTGTAATTCACACTATAGTAAGAAAGTTTCACCGTGCAGTTTGAAATATTTATGGTCGGGTCAACTTCTCCATATACAGAAGCAGCAAAGCTGTCCGCCGCTTCCCGGAGCATGTAGCTGAATGTCAGCGTCCCGCTGCTGCTCGCAGTTCCCTGCGCAATGTAGAGCAGATTATCCGCGTCCAGCAGACTGGCTGCCGCTTCATCCTTCACCACCAGAAGCACATACTCAGCACCAGGTACCAGATCCGTAAATACGGACATCATTTCCAGATCTTCACCGCTTGTCGAGCCACTGACCGCTCCCAGCTGTGCCCAGGAGCTGAACCAGGTCGTCAGGCTTGCCTCTTCCTCTGCAGAACCGGAATTGTCCTCCACCGCCGACTCCGAAGGCGTATCTGTCTCCGTGTCATTGGTATTTTCCTGTTCTACAGAAATCTCTGTGTTCGCAACCATTTCTGTCTCCGCGGAAGCAGCCACATTGCTACCATCGTTCGATTCTGTAGAAGCTTCCGCACTGTCAGTCATTTCCGTTTCCTGAGACGATTCAGAAATGCTGTTGGAACCTGTCTCTATATCTGAACCTGTTTCCGTGTCTGTCACGGATTCTGTACCGCTACCGGTAGCAGACTCATTTGTTCCGTCCGTTTCCGACTCGACAATCAGAATGCGATCCGATTCCGTTCCATCCCCGGCTTCCGTCTCTGCGGAAGCATTGGCCGTTTCTGCTTCTATTTCACTTTCATCTTCCACCAGGCTAAGCGCAGCGTCCAGAGAGTAAGACTCTTCTGTGGATTCTTCCGTTAATTCTTCTGTAGATTCCTCAGTTTCCTCCGTCAGGTTCACCCAGGTAATGGAACCACCGTAACCTGACATATCTTCAGCATCCAGATCCTTACTACTATTATAATATGCTGTAGCAGTAACTCCATAAAATGCATTGACTGATTCATAAGGAGAATATACGGTACCTTCAAAATAAATTGATTCCAGTTGTGTGCAGTTTAAGAAGGCACATGTTTCGATACTGCATGCACTGGTCAAAATTTTAACGCTTGTCAAATAAGTACAGCCGGCACATATATACGCAGGAATAGATGACACGCCACTTTCAAAAGTCACTGTAGTTAACATCTCCGCTCCCGCAAACGGGCCATAATTATTCGTAGTGCTATTAACATAATATTTACCACAATCTTTTACAGCTTTTGGAATCACTATATTTGTTATCATGGTTCCTTCTATTATATAATAACCCAGATATAATTCATAGATGCTTTCCGGCAGCGTCAGTGTTTTCAGTGCAGAACATCCAGAAAACGCATAATTCCCAATATTGGTCACATTCTCTGAAAGTGTAATGTCTGTCAGACTGGTACAATCTGCAAATGCGTAATTTCCTATCACCAGAAAATAAAACTTATCATAGTAAGTAAACTCAATACTCTTCAGGTTGTTACAATTTTGGAATGCATTATTCCCCATTGTACCCAATGTCATGGGGAAAGAGACCGCAAGCAAACTGTCACATCCATAAAATGCATATTCATCAATTGTTGTTAATCCTTCCAGAAGTATAAGTTCACTCAAACCATCACAATCATAGAACGCATAGGAACAGATTTCAGTCGTGCTTTCTGACGTTGTAATACTGGATATACTATCACAATTCCGAAAAGCATAGCTTCCAATTGATACCATACTGTCAGGAAGTATAACTCCTGTTAGCTTTGTGCAATTTAAAAACGCACAACTCGCGATTCCTTTCACCCCTTCTGGAATAACGATATCAGTAAGATACGAACAGCCTGCACACACAAGGGACGGAATCGTCACCATTCCGCTTTCAAATGTTACAGACGTCAGATAATCCGCTCCTGCAAACGGACCATAATTGTCCGAAGTTGAATTAACATAATACTTATTGCAGCTTGTCACCATCTTCGGAACTGTTATACTCGTAATCAACGTTCCACTAATCATATAATACCCAATAGACAGATCACTGATACTTTCCGGCAATACCAGTTCTCTCAAAGAGGAACAACCTGAAAACGCATAGTTCCCGATACTGGTCACATTCTCTGAGAAAGAAATATTCGTCAGGTTAGTACAATCTGCAAACGCATAGTTTCCAATCGACAGGTAATAAATCTTGTCATAATAGGAGAACTCAACGTTCCACAACTTGTCACAGCTTTGGAATGCGTTATTCCCAAGTGTCTCCAAAGTTTTCGG
>JAJBUL010000286.1:3878-28674 GCA_020860365.1 Clostridiales bacterium
CACAATTCCGAAATGCATAGCTACCGATCGTATCCAAGTTGTCGGAGAGGATTACCCCTGTCAGCTTCGTGCAGTTCAGGAATGCGCACGTTCCGATGCTAAGTACACTATTCGGAATTGAGACATTTGTCATCTGAGTGCATCCAGCACATACATAAGCTGGGATGCTTTCCATACCACTTTCAAAAATCACGGATGTCAGGTAATTCGCTCCCGCAAACGGGCCATAATTGTCCGAAGTTGAATTAACATAATACTTATTACAGCTTGTCACCATCTTCGGAACTGTTATGCTTGTGATCAACGTTCCACTGATCATATAATATCCTAACGACAAATCACTAATGCTCTCCGGCAATAGCAATTCCTTTAAGGAGGAACAGCCTGAAAACGTATAGTTACCAATACTGGTCACATTCTTTGAAAGAGAAATATCTGTCAGGCATGTGCAATCCGCAAACGCATAGTTGCCAATCGACAAGTAATAAATCTTGTCATAATAGGAGAACTCGACGTTCCACAGCTTGTCACAGCTCTGGAATGCATTATTTCCAAGTGTCTCCAAAGTTTTCGGGAAAGATACCTCTAATAATTCATCACAATCATAAAATGCATACTCATTAATTGTAGTCAAACCATCTCGAATCGTGATATCAGTGAGGCCATCACAATCATAGAATGCATAGGAACTAATTGTCCTCGTACTTTCCGGAATCACGATTTCTGTTAAGCTATCACAGTTTCGAAAAGCATAACTACCGATCGTAACCAAGTTGTCGGAGAGGATTACTCCTGTCAGCTTCGTGCAGTTCAGGAATGCACACGTTCCGATGCTAAGTACACTATTCGGGATTGAGACACTAGTCAAATGAGTGCATCCAGCACATACATAAGCTGGGATGCTTTCCATACCACTCTCAAAAATCACAGATGTCAGGTAATTCGCTCCTGCAAACGGGCCATAATTGTCCGAAGTTGAATTAACATAATACTTATTACAGCTTGTCACCATCTCCGGAACGGTTATACTCGTAATCAACGTCCCACTGATCATATAATACCCGAGCGATAGATCGCTGATACTCTCCGGCAATACCAGTTCTCTCAAAGAGGAACAGCCTGAAAATGCATAGTTTCCGATACTGGTCACATTCTCCGAAAGAGAAATGTCTGTCAGACTGGTACAATCTGCAAACGCGTATTCTCCGATTGAAAGGTAGTAAACCTTGTCATAGTAAGTAAATGTGACGCTCTCCAGGCTGCTGCAGTTCCGGAATGCATAGCTCCCAAGCGTGCCAAGCGTCTGCGGAAAGCTGACTTCATACAGCCCCGCGCAGTTATAGAATGCATAATTTCCGATGCTGGTAATTCCTTCCGCCAGCGTAACAGCCGCCACGTATTTGCATTCAGCAAACGCGTAGTTTCCGATACTGGTTACGCCGGATTCAACCACAATCTTGAAGATGGACGCCCGGTATTCATACCAGGGTGCGCCGCCGCTGCTGTAGTTGTTCATCGTACCGCTGCCGCTGATCGTCAGTGTACCGTACTCGTCCAGCTTCCAGGTGATATTCCCGGAAGTGCCGCTGCCGAGTGTCTCCGGCTCGGTCTCCAGGGTTACCGTCACTGCCTCGTCTTCTACAGTCACGTCGCCTTCTCCGTACAGGTTCCCGCTGGTGACAGACAACGTATAGTCCCCATTCGGCAGATAGAATGTCGCTACTCCCTCTTCGTCTGTGACCGGATCCTCCTCCAGGCCAGTTCCGCCGATCGTGGCTTCGGCGAGCAGGTTGCCATTCGCGTCCTTCGCTGTCACAGTAACCAGATAGCTCAGATGCGGGCAGGTCGTCCAGCCATAATCGCCGTAGGTAAAGGAGTAATAAAAATCTTTCCATTTCTTGTTCTGGCTTAACAGAGTTGCGGATTTGCTCCACTTCAGGAGATTTACCGTGGCAGACACGGTTCCCTTCAGGTAGATTTCTCCCGCAACGCAGACATTACAGTCGTGCTGATAGCTTGTGTCGGTCGCAGACCAGCCCATCGTGGCCTTTAGCTGGACGCCCATCTCTGCCGACAGGGAAACGTCAGCCGCAGTCAGAGAGATGCCGCAGACCTCCAGTCCGATGGAAACATAAGGATCCAGGACAAAGCCCACGTAGATGGTGGACTCCACATTCAGGCTGCAGTCTGACATTTTCGGGGCATAAGAAGTATTGGTAAAGCCGCTGCTGCTGGTCCAGGAAAAGCCTACGCTGGTCGTGAATTCCGCGTTTGCGGAAACCTCGCCCTCTGCCTCCAGTTTTATCACAGGGGTAAACCCGATATTCACGCCCTCCAGGATCATGATATTGACCTTGCTGAGCGTTTTTTGCGCACTGAAAGCCGCAGTCACATCACCGGATATGTTCGCGGTTGCAGTGACTGACGTCTCTATGTAAGAATAGCTGAGTCCGATGTAAAGCTTCAGCTTGCCTTCGATGCCGAGCTTCAGGAGCAGGTCATAGCTTCCCGTGATTGTGGCGCCATCGTAGGTGCTCTCAAAACTGTCTTTGATCTCATACTGCAGGTTTTTCGATTTGCTCTCTTCCACCTCGATCGCTGCCACGGATGGCGAATCATCTTCCTCAAGGAAAGTAACGCCGTCATCCAGCGTACTGTGATCCACGGTGATTTCTTCTTCGCCTGTGCTCTCGATTTTCAGGTAATCAAAGACGTCCGTCAGCTCGATGTCCGTATCTTCTGTAATCGTAACGGTTGTACCCTTAACGGAAACTGCACCCACCTTCACGACCAGAACGGTCCCGTCTGCGTATGTATACGCAAAGACGTCGCCGACCGACAGCCCTGTAAAGGTCGAATCCGCATTGGTTACCGTATAAGTGCCGTCGCCATTGTCCACCAGTACGTTCACTCCGCTGGTCTCCGTTACAAGGATCGTGTCCTCGCCAAACACAGCAAAGTTTGTATCAGCATTCTCGTCCAGGTTCAGCACCAGCTCCTCGTCAAAATCATCCACCGACTGGCTGGAGAGTATCTGCATTTCTTCCGTGTACATTTCGGAGGTATATTCCTTCGACAGCGGTTCATGTCCTTCCGCATCCAGAAGAAACGCCGATACGAGGAAATACTCCGGGACGTCCCCCCTCCAGCGTAACCGAAGCAGAGGAATCGCTGCTCGAAACTGCTGTCGTGCCAGAAGCAACCATCTGGGTGCCATCCTCTGTGTAAACGGCAACTACCAGATCGCAGTCCTCTACAGCCTGAAATTCTACCGTAGCCGTTGTCCCGGTCACTGTGATTCCCGTGATCTGGCCGGACGCCTCTTCGCCGGTCTCCTCATCCGTGTCCTCGCTCACTGCAGAAACCGCGCTGGCAATCATTGTGCCGACCGAATCGGTACCAGTGACTTCCAGTTCTTCCGTCTCCGTTTCCGCTGAAACACCTTCTCCCTCATCTGCCGATACCCACACCGTGGAGGTACCCGGCAGCGTGGAAAATACCATCGCCAGCGATAAGGCAATCGCCAGCAGCCGCCTGAAGTAATTCTTCATTTCATTTACTCCTCCCTCTTACAAGATTTGTCCGTACACCGCAGCCATTTGTGCGGAAGGCCAGCCGGATATTCTTAAAATTTTTATATTTCTTTCACAAAAATATCACATTTCCATCTATTCTACAAGCACTTTTTACAAAAGATTCCTGTAACTATGCATGGGAAACTTTTCTCCGAAACAAATTTTATGTATTCAGATAATTCTATCTGCCATACATAGTATTTTCTGCAGTTAGATGATTTCATTTACCGCATAGCGCGGCCTCTTTCCAGCATAAAAATCCAGAATATTGTCCATACAGCCGGTCTGTATCCGCTGATGCGCTTCGGCCGTATTTCCCGCGCAGTGAGGGGTAAGAACGACATTTTCCATCCTGATCAGAGGATTATCCCGTTTGAGAGGCTCATTCTCATATACATCCAGCCCGGCTCCCGCAATTCTCCCCGTCTGCAGCGCACGGATTAAGGCTTCCTGATCCACAACGCTTCCACGGGAAGCATTGATAAGAATCGCGCTCTTCTTCATAAGGTTCATCGAAGCAGCGTTAATCATATGAAAGGTGGCCGGTCCTCCGGGTACGTGGAGTGAAACAAAATCCGCCTCTGAAAGCGCGTCGTCAAGACTTCCACAGACCTGTAAAAAAGAAGGAATATCCGGCTGATGTGCAAACGGATCATACCCGATTACTTTCATCCCAAAAGCATCCGCCAGCCTGGCCACTTTTCTGCCAATGTGGCCAAGCCCTGCAATACACAGTGTTTTTCCATGCAGCTCCATACCCTCATATCTGTCACGGCACCAGAAATCCGGGTCGTCGCAGCGCAGATACAGGGAAATCGGATAAACCTTCTTTGCCACTGCCAGCATCAGCATCAGCGTGTGTTCCGCCACTGAAACCGAATTTGTATCCGGCGTGTTAGCTACATAAATCTTCCTGCGCGTACAGGCCTCGACGTCAATCCGGTCATATCCTGCACCTGATTTCACAATCAGACGCAGGCCGGGAGCCTGATTCAGAATTTCCTCGTTTACCGTTACCCTTCCGCCCGGAAGCAGCACCTCACATTGAGAAAGCAGCTCCGGATGAAAAACACCGTCACCTCTCTGATAAGGAAATCCGTTCGCCTCCAAAAGCTTTTCAATCAAGCTTCCATGGGAACGAACCAGGTATACATTTTTCTCCATTTTCAAAACCTCCAGACTTTTTTCGCCTATCTTCAGAAAGCATAAGCTCTATCCGCATAGTTATTTCAGCCCACAGGTGCACTGCTTCACCATCGCGTTCAGTTCCGCCAGCTTTTTCCCCCCGTGGGCGATCTGCCCGGAACCTAAGTTGCTTCCTATGTTTGCTTCCACGATCGTCCATCCTTCGTCAGTCAGGGCAAAATCCCATCCTATGTACTGGATTTCCGGGATTTTCGCGAGAAGCTCTGGCAAAAGAGCGAGCAATTCGTCCCATCTGGGTATCTGGAAGCCCCGAAAGGAAATTCCCGTATCCGGATGGGAGGCAAAGGTTTCATGCTGGTAGGTAAAGCCATCCGATATCAGCACACCGGTCTGCGGATCAATCGCGCAGAATATTCCACCTGAGCTGGCGTTATCTACTACCATCCCCTTTCTGCCAATCCGGATGATCGGAAGAAAAACTGTGATTTCTGATTTAATATGGAAAGTAGTGACCCGGATGGTATTCAATGTCCCCGGATTGAGCTTCTGCAGCGCATCTGCTTCCACCAGAAACTCTTCGCAGATGGCTTCGCCTTCTGAAAGGATAGAGCAAAACAGTTCCCGGCTTCTGTGCTCGGTGTAGGCTTCGTTGACAGTGCGGATGCCATGGCCATGACTTCCCGCCGCTGGTTTTATGATAAAGTGTGGATGTTTCCTGAAAAAAGAGTCAAACACCTGACCATCCTTCTCCTCCGAAACACAGATCACTTCTCTTCTGTAATATGGGCGGTAGAATTTATAAGTCTCATACTTCTTCATGAAAAGATTGATGTATTTCTCAGAAAAGTTGCCCAGCTTCAGGCACATCCGATCCTTATATTCATAGGAGATCCACTGCTTTCTCTCACGGACCGGCATCCGTTCGAACTCAAAGCAGTTGTATTCCACCGGGGTAAAGCCGTGCCAGGCACTCCAGTATTTTACATCCTCCATAAGCTTTTTGTTGTCGCCATACATCTGCTCGATCCGCTTTTCATACTTCGGAAACGAATCCAGGTAAAGCGGCTTTACCGTCTTGTTCGCGAGCGGGCGCAATGCCGGAACATAATCGGTCACATTTCTGACCGCAATCCTTATGCGCTCTTTTTTCCCACCGTTTACAACCATCCCGATTCCTCCTCTACTGTGCGACTCCAAACAGCTTCAGATAAGCACTCTCATTTTCTATCACGCCGTAGGCCTGCGCCCTGTGTAAAATGCGCTCCGCCCACCTGTGATGCGGCACTATTTCATTCATTTTATTGCCATTTCTGCTTTTCACAACACCACCGCTCTGTGCGTGCAGAATCTGGTAAGCGTCCTCATATTCCTCCCGGGTGACAGCCAGCATGCCATTCACATACACAATATGCGACGGATGGATAATTGTCTTCCCGACAAACCCATTCGCCTTATCCAGAATCAGCTCCCGCATCAGGCCGTCCACAGCGTCATTCACCACCGGCTTCCTGCCAAGCAGGGATTCCTTTAAATCTACAGATTGAAGCTTGCTCTGAAATTTCATGCTCTTATTCATGCGGAAGTATTCCCATACCGGCCCGGAAACCGTATAATCGTTATCCCGCGTAAAAACGTTCAGAATATCCATCAGAATATCCCGAACCGTCATAATATCGTAAATGGTGTAATTGATATCGCGTCTGGCTCCAAAGATCGAGGAGAAGTCGGTTCCCCCTACACGGATATTCAGGACCAGCTCCTTCCGCTCGTCCAGAATCCGCTTGATCGCGATCAGCTCCTCCGTGCGCGTCTCCTTATACGCGACACGCCTGTCCTCCAGGATGGGAAGCCCATATAAGATTTCGCCGAATTTTTCATTGTATTCTTCGAGCAGGCCAAAATACCTCGCTCCGTTCACCGCGTTGAATTTCGGAAAATTAAATCCGGTAATCAGGGGAATATGCTCCGGCCGCAGCATCCTCGCGAATTCTTTAAACTGTTCTACCGATCTTACGCGAAAGATCAGCAGGGGAAGATTCGCATAGTCAAACAGCCCTTTATCCATCGCTTCATTTATCTTATCCAATAATTCAATGCAGTTTCTTTCTGCCCTGGGAACATCTGCTTCATCACAGGCGTCCTCAAAGCACATCACCATAGACGTCAGGCCGGGATACTTACAATTCAGGATCGCTTCAAAAAAATCCTTTGTCCCGGGCATATACATCGTCGCGCCCAGACAATACTGCAGGTCCGAACGGTCGGTATACTTATTGAAATCCTCCGGTGCTTCCAGGAAGCGGTAATCCGGATTATATTTATGGTGTCTCATTTGCTTCCCTTTTCTCCTTCTCTCCCTCTCAGAGCTTTATGTCAGCTTCACTGCCAAGGTACAGATCTTTGCGCAGGATGCTTCTCCCGCTCACGTCCAGGACATCGATCTTCTCATAGATTTCCCGGATCTTTCTCAGTACCTCCGGCATTGCTTTTCCCTTTACCGTGAATGCCCCCACCCTGCTTGAACTGTTAAAATGATCGTCGATTTCCGTTCCTTCGGTCTTGTAGGGCACATAGTCTTCCATCTGACCTTCCGCAATCTGCTCTTCCGTTCCGGTGATCTTTCCCAGAATACCACTTTTTGCATAGACAACATTGGTCACCGTAATCTGTTCCTTTTCCTCAATTTTTACACAGACCTCATTTCCCAGCCAGGAATCAATAGAAGCGGACAGGATGTCAAACCCCGTATGCTCTTCAATCGCCCGATAACTCAGCCCACCGCCAATCCGGGGGGCAAATTTCAGAACCTGGATGGTATCCCCATTCAGAATTCCCTGAAAAAAAAGAGGCGTATTATCCAGCTGGAAAGCCTGCGCGATCTGGTCTGCAATCCGTTCCGCCCCGGCCTTTGCCTTCTCAGACATCCGGGCCGGATAGACGATGGAATAGCAGCGGATTACCTGGTTTTCTCCCTCCACGCGGCTGAAGCGCTCGTTCGTGAGCAAAAGATGCGCCTTTTTCTTCGAAATGTAGAAATAGGCGCTGATTTCCCGTCCGTCCACATAACCTTCTGCCACCGCACGGTGATTCCGGCTGATCGCAATTGCTTCATCCAGGTAACGTTCCAGCTCTTCCTGCGTATCAGCCCGTTTTACTCCATTGGAAGTATTGCTGTCAGCAGGCTTTACCATCACGGGAAAGCTCAGGTGAATCTGCCTGTCCTGGTTCCATTCATCCACATACACGTAATCCGAGGTAGGGATCGCATTCTCGCGCATGACCTTTTTCATATATCCCTTGTTTGTGATCTTTTTCGCAGTCTCATAAGAATATGGCGCGTGAAGCCCCAGCTGTTCATTTACATAACATGCGGTAATATTTGCCTGGTCAATGCAGGAACAGATGACGGTATCGGCATGATATTCTTTTGCCAGCCGAAGCACCGCTTCCTGATCCAGGGTACTCTCCTGTAAGTGAAGATCCGCTTCCGCCTTTGCCGGGGGATGATCCAGGTAATCCACTAAAATCGTGTAATATCCCCTGTTTTTCAGTCTTCTGATCAATTCCGCATGCGGAGCTGTACCGCCCAGCACAACCGCCGTTTTTTCGTTGAATCTCTTCTCCATTTTCTCAATCCCAAAGCTTCTGCCGCCCTGGCATTTCCTCCAGACCCGGATAAACCCTGGCCAGAATCATGGCACATTGCGCAGAAAGCGAATACATATTTTTTGTGTCAGACGATGCTTCCTCTTGGCGACTGTATTGCATCCGGGTAATACTGGTCTATCATTCTTTTCACCAGACTGACCTGCTTCGCCCGCTTTCTCGCATCACTTTCTGTACTCTCCCAGCTATGGGTTCCTGCCACAGAGCCGCCGGTTTTCAGGTAGATCGGGGAGGCTACACGAATCATCTCCGGCACCTCATAGTGACGGATAAAACCTCCGGTGGATTTTGGATTTTCTGTATGAATGTCAATCGGAATCTCTATCGCGGCGCGCATGGCTGCCAGCATCTGCAGCTGAATGTCGCGGACCGGATTTATGGAATTCGCGCCAATCCTCTCCAGCAGCTTCGCAGAGCAGGGATTCCCATGCCCCGCATGTGCGGAAACCTTAAACCGGCAGTCGGATGGAATTTCCCCTGCCTTCCGCATTTCATCCAGCACCCACAGGCAGCCCTCATCATAGACCAGGAAGGAACGGCAGCCAAAGGATGCCGCGCGTTTAACGTCTTCGATTGCCCGTACAATCTGCTCCTGTCCGCGCAGGCGGTAGCCCATACGGACGCCCTCCTCCGTATGTACGGAAGCACTGGTATCCGTAGTCGCTCTCGGGCCGATGGCCAGAATCAGATCCGTCTGCGCTTCCTTTGCCAGGCTGACCATTTTCATTATTTCATTGTCTGTGAGCAGCATAATCCCTTTGGTCTGTGTTACACGGTGCAGCCACAAGCCATAGCTGTCGACCGCCTCCAACAACACCTCCATTACCGTCGGCCCCTGAATGCCAGGAACCTCAAAGCGGTACTGCCCCCCGTCCGGGAATCGCTTTTCAGAAGTCGGAAGATTGTACAGATCCCCCTCCGGCAATCCCATTGATTTCAAAAAAGCTCTCGTTTCCTTCATCGCCCCATCCTCCTCATTTACTGATCAGCGTTTTCACAGGCTCTTTACTCCAGATACCGTCCACCACACGGTCACACCACTCCTTTTGCCTTCCTGCAGTGTGCGCAATCGAAGTGAATTTATCTTTCAATTCCTCAAAGGAGATGGGATTCTCCGGCTCCCCCTTCGGGTAATCGACTCTGTACGCATGGCTTTCGCCGCCCTTATAAAACACGGTCACAACTGCTGCTCTCTTCTCCGGCACCAGAACGGACAGCTCCGGATCCTCCGTAACCCGCACTTTTCCGGCCATCTCCAGGAGCTGTCTGGAATGTATCTTGTCTTCGCGGAACATTTCCAGCCCGCATTGTCCATACAGCCACGCAGCCGCAACACTGTAAGGAATGCTCATCTTTGCCGAATTACTGCCGTCAATCTGTGTATGGTCATGCCCGTAAACTGCCAGGCCATAGGTGGCGACGTGAATGGATTCTACAGATTCCATATCCCTGTGCTCCGTCTCATCCCCGCGCAGCTTTAGCGTTGCCTCCACAGGCGCGTGGCAATGACGGCATGCCGCATAGGGCTTCATATAGATTCCCTCTATTGCAAAAGAGGCGTCCTTTTTCACCATTTGCTCCGTTCCCGAGCCGTCTGAGAAGTCGTGAAGAAACCCTCTGGAGCCTCCGAGGACGTCTCGGGGTCCCTGCAGATATTTTCCAAAAAGTGCGGCATTGATACCGGCGGAGACTGCATTTACCACATTGTAGGGCTTCTGCCGGGAGGCTCCAGTGATCACTTCCAGCAGGCCGGCTCCCGAAGTAGCAGCCGCGCTCAGTGCGTTTTTCATCTCCTCCATGCTGTAATTCAGCATGGCCGCGACCGCCATCGCACTGCCGATCGCTCCGCAAGTCCCGGTTGCGTGGAAGCCTCTTTTTTTATGCTCCGGCTGGATCGCGCAGGCGACTCGGATCGCGGCCTCATAACCAATCACCGCGCCGCGCAGCAGATCCGGCAAAAGACAGTCCCTTTCTTCTGCCACACTAAGCAGGGCAGAAAACACTGGCGCTGCCAGATGAAGCATGGCTGCACGATGCCCATCGTCCAGCTCCAGCGTGTGCGAATTGTACGCATTCACCAGCGCCGCAGTCCGGCAGTCCGCCGTACGGTCGTATCCGATCATATGGCAGCTGCCCACACAGACATTTTCTGTGAGAAACCTGTCCATCGGTTCTTTATTCTCTGCACTTCCGCCCAGGGTAACCCCCACATAATCCATCAGGCAGCATCTGGCTTTCTCAAGGACTGGCTCCGGCAGTTCGCTCTGGTTTTTCTCAAAGAGCAGGTTCACAAATTCATCCGTTACATTTCTCTCTTCCATCACTTTCTGTCTATCCTTATCCTTCCTTTTCTTCCTTCTTCCCTGCCAGTCCTTTCAGCATCGGCTTCAGAGTATTCCATATAAAATAAAAAGATTCCATCTTTGTCAGAACAGATCCGCCCAGATACACTGCCACACCAATCAGGATCTGCAGAATCAGTGTCACAAGATGTGACAGCCCCAGCCAGGTGACAGGAATGGTACAGAAACCCATAAATACCGCCAGCAAAATTCCCGGGAGGATATCCTTCAGCTGCTCCGGATACCCATAGTCCAGCAGTTTTTTATTCGGCCAGGTATTAATCAGCTGGTTCAGCACGGACGTAACCAGGAAACTGTACGCCACAGCCAGAGGCCCCCACCAGATCGCCACGAAGATGGAAACCAGGCCGGTGATCTTTTTCAATATTTCCAGCTTCAGGATCAGATCGCTCCTCCCCATTGCCTTAATCGCATTCAGGTTCGCGGTATGGATCGGGCGAAACAGCAGCACCACGCAGAATACCCGCAGGTAAGGGATACACGGCGACCATTTGTCTGTCAGCAGCAGCGGAATGAATGCGTCCGCCGTAAACGCCATACCCATCATCATTGGCGCCATGATATAGGTGCTGGTCTTAATCGAATGCCTTGTCATGCTCTTCAGGGAGCTTCTGTCATCCTGAGCGGTCGACATAACCGGAAGCAGGACACTGTCAATGGCACTGTTGACATTATTTATCACAAAATGTGGAAACTGTTTGCCTTTGTTATAGTAGGCCAGGTCGCTGCTCGTATACAGCTTCCCGATAATCAGCTGCCTGAGGTCACTGTAAATAGTATCCAGCAGGCTTGACGCCAGAAGCTTCCATCCATAGCGGAACAGACCTTTAAAACGCGAAAAAGAGAACTGCAGATGCGGTCTCCATTTTACTGTAATAAACAGGAGCAGGGTGTCAATCGCCGTATTTACCACCTGCTGGATCACGATTGCCCATGCGCCATACCCACGGTAAGCCAGAGTAATGCCGACCACCGCCGCTGCGATGGTTCCCCCCCAGGGTGGAAAAGAAAAACTTTTTAAACATCAGATTCTTGGACACATATGCCTGCTGGATGTTTTTCAATCCGGAGATCACAATCGTCAGCCCCAGCACACGCATCAGCGGAGTCAGCTGAGGGTTTCCATAAAAAGCTGCGATCAGCGGGGAAAGCGCAAAAAGCAGCGCATAAATCACCAGGCACATGCCCATATTAAAAAGAAATACGGTTGAGAAATCCAGCTGATCCGCGTCTTTTTTCTGGATCAGAGCATTTCCCAGGCCACTGTCTACGAAAACCTGCAGGATCGAGGTAAATACCGTAAGCAATGCCACGGTTCCATAGGCGTCTGGATCCAGCAGGCGGGCCAGAATGATGGATACAAGAAAAGCAACGCCCTGTGCGCCGCATCGCTCTGCAAACCGCCAGAACAGATTGCTGACTGTCCTGGTCTTCAGATTCTCTTTCATAAAAATCACTGCCTTTTACATTTCAGAATAATGTCACAGATACGGTCTGCATCCGCAATTGCCAGATCTGCGTACAGCGGAAGTGTCAGCACACGCTGGCTCACGCACAAAGCTACAGGAGTCAGATTCGCATCATACATTCCGTGAAAACAGTCAAATGTATTCGTCAGCGGGTAAAAATATTTTCTCGCCCTGATATTTTCTTTTGCCAGGGCTTCAAACACCTCATCGCGGCTTGCGCCGAATACACGCTCATCAAAAAGGACCGGAAAGTAAGCATAATTCGGAACAACCCCATCCTGTCTGGGATTCAGACGGATCCCCCGCACTCCATCCAGCCTCTCCATATAGTGCTCCACCACTTTTTTCTCTTCGCAATCTCCCCGTCTACATGGCGAAGGTTACACAGCCCCATCGCGGCGCAAAACTCATTCATTTTCGCGTTCGCCCCCACGCCATCCACCACCTCTGGTCCACGGATGCCAAAATTCTTAAGCTGATAGATGCGGCGGCCAAACGCCTCGTCAGCAAAGCAGACCGCCCCGCCCTCAATGGTGTTAAATACCTTTGTCGCGTGGAAGCTGAAACAGGATACATCGCCAAAGCTGCCGATCCCTTTCCCTTTGTACCGGACGCCAAACGCATGCGCGGCGTCATAGATCACCTTTAAATGATATTTCTCCGCGAGACTGTGGATCGTCTCTATCTCACACACATTCCCATATACATGCACCGGAAGAATCGCCGCTGTCCTCTCTGTGATCAGGCTTTCGATCTTACTGGCGTCAATGGTAAAATCGTCTTCTCTGATATCGCAGAACACAGGCGTACAGCCATTGCGGACAATCGCATGCGTCGTTGAGGCAAAGGTAAAGGGCGTCGTGATCACCTCTCCCTTTACGTCCAGGGCCTGCAGGGACAATTCCAGAGCCATATGCCCATTGGTCAGAAGATCAATTGCTTCAACCGATAAATACTCTTTCAGCTTCTCCTGCAGCGACTTATGCTTTGGCCCCATATTCGTCAGCCAGTGCGTATCCCACATTTCCTTAATTTCTTCCATATACTCTTCCATGGATGGCATGGAAGAACGGGTAACCAGAATTCTGTCAGGCATTCCTTTCCTGCTCCTTCATTTCATTTTTCATCTTTTGATGCTTCCATAAGATCGAACGATACCAGAGCGGCTCCAAAAGATAGCCCTGATATTTCCAGTGCATCTTCAGTTTCTGTATCGGAGCCAGTCCCGCCGCCATTTTTTTATAGATAGAACTGTGGCTCATCTGCTTCGCTGCTTTTACCAGCTCTGACCTGTCATCTGAAATCTGGAGGATATCCTCCGCTATTCTCGCCAGGACGGCGTCCGCAAATTTTCCTCCGGTATATTGATTGTATGCATTCAGGTATTCGATTCTTTTTTGCACGCGATCTGTAAAGAACGAATATCCTCTGTTCTGGTTGCGCATGGTGACTCCGCTCTTTATATTCGCATTGTAGACCGACATTACCTCCGGCAGACAGTAGACGTCGCCGTAATACATGGCCAGCGTCAGCATTCGATAGTCGCCGCTCCAGAACCTTAAGCGCCTGATACAATCTGGCCGGAAATTGGTTTCCCTGCGGTAAAAATAAGAGGACATATGCACCTTCCAGCCGAAAAAAAACGTCGTCTTCTCCCAGTCTGTGTATCTCACTTCACTCATTAAAGTTCCGGTCCGCATCCTGGCCGTCCACACAATGATATACCGAATTATGTACGCACATGGAGCATTCCGGATGCTGTTCCATAAAGTCAAACTGTCTTTGAAGCTTCTGATCATCGCACCAGTAGTCGTCCCCCTCGCAGACTGCCACATATTTTCCTTCGAAATATGGCTCCATCACATCCAGGACAGATTTTCCGCTGTGCTGGTTTTCCGTCTCATAGAGTGCCTTCACGATATGCGGATACTTTTTCTCATACTGTCGTATCCGGTCAGCCGTCCGGTCGGAAGATGCGTCGTCGTGAACCACAATGAGAAATGGAAAGTCCGTCTTCTGCGAAAGAAAACTGTCCAGCGCCTGTTCAATATAGTTTTCCTGGTTAAAGGCAGCACAGCGGACTGTCACAAACGGTAAGCCCGCCTGCCTCTTCCAGTGATTCATAATATCCGCTTCCGTTCTGTCCGTCATTTTTCATGCTCCTCTCCCATTCCTAGCTGTCTGTATTCTGTCTGATCCGCTTCCACCTGTTTCAGACATTCAGAAAAGCAGGCCGGATATCGTTTGCTTTGTTTTTCCCCTGAGCGAATGCGATGTTTACTTAAATATATAAGGAATAATGTCATTCGTCCCCCATCTGTCAAACATCATATACCAGAACAACAGCAGGACAACAAGCAAAGCAATTCTTAAAATCGACGCATTTGAGGCCTGTATCTCATCAAACTCTGTTACATGAGAAAAGGCATCCGGCATTGTCAGAATCATTACGTAAAAAAAGTAAAAGCTTAACCGGTAAGTGTCATTGCTATACAGGTTGGTCAGAAACAGGGGAATTCCCAAAATCAGCAGATCATAGTAAAAATTCATCTCACTGCTGCCCCGGAGAAGGATCATCTTCACAGCAAAAATAAAAGCGACGATCATTACAAACATGGATAACGCACTCATTGTACTCTGAAAATGGATCGAAGTACTCAGATAGTGAAGAAAGCGGGGGAAAATAGCAGCAATCCGGGACAGAATTGACCGGTAGGAAAGCAAAAACAGCCCTGATGCGGACAGCGCTAATACAAGAAAGCCATACCGTTTCGCTAAGGTTTCTGAAAAATATTTCTCATAAACCATATCTATAACAAGAACTACCAGGCCGAACAAAGCTGTTGTGTGAACAGCCATTGTGCAGGCAGACAGCAGTGCAAACTTTACATATTTTCCTTTTCGCAGATAGGCCTGGTATCCCACTAAAACAATCGCCAGCGCCAAAGACTGTCTCATAATATTGAGGGAATAACTGTAAAAGACAAAATAATATACGGCCATCCCGATCCACACATGAAAGGTTTCATCCTCTTCCTCTGTTTTTTTCAGGGCTGTCAGAACACAAAACTCTATGATAAATTCTACCGCAAACTGCGGAGCAAAGATATCCCTGAAAACAGAAGAGAAAAAATGCCATAAAACCCAGAATGCAGGCGAGTCTCCGGAATACTCCAGGATCAGCTCTCTGGCCGAGTGCTGCAAAGAAAATTCATATGCGACAACTCCATAAAGCTTTGTATCATAACCAATTCCCTCCGCCCTGCATCCCGCGAGCCAGGAAGGGATCGCAATTGCAGCGATACAGAGTACTCGGCTGGTGAATCTGTTTTTTGAGTTCTCTGCTTTTTTTATTAAAAACAGTGCTGCCGCAAATGCCATGATGTAAATAAGCATGATCCCGAAACCCCTTAGTCCGTAAAAAAGATTCGTTTTATGTCATCCGTAAAATGCTTTTCCTCTGATCGTATCACAGTTCTGTAATTTTCAAAATCCATTCTCCTGGTTTCATACCTGTCCATGTACTCTCTGATCAGGGCATGAATGTTCTCTTTTTCGCCAGCCGGATTCTGAAACTTGTATTTTCTGTCAATCGGAACGTCTTTGTCGTTCGCCGCAGCCCCGCGCATCCCGGTAATCACACAACAGCCGCATATGGCTGCCTCACGCGGAATTCGGTCTTTTCCCGGATGATTCCCGAAATCCACATATACCTTGCTTCTTTGCATCACGCTTCGCATTTCATCCGGGCGAAACCCCTGCAGTGCCACCCACTGATATTCTGTAATCTCATCTCTTAACAGCTGCGAAATCTCTGCATCCTTCCGTGGATTATACAAAATCAGATTCTCCCGTTTCTGCCCGCCATCCGACGGCTGCTCCAGAAAAGCCCGGTTAAGATAATCGGACAGACGGCGTATTTGGTCTGCGGAAACGCCTTTTTCTTCCAGGAGGTAGTTCCTTGCATACTCACTCTGTACCAGATGATCGCATCTCATAAATATGCGCTGATTTCTCCTGTCCTTCAGACTGTAAAACAGTTTATGGGCGAGATTTACCTGCAGCCTTCCAGAACCATAATAATTGTCTACACTCAGCCACCATATAAACAGCCTTGCGTGACGGACATTTAAAATGCAGTCCATCCATGTCTCAGGGACAATGATGCTGTTTCCCTCTACATCCTGCAACTCCAAAAGGCGCGGATTATGATATTCCGCAAAGTGCTCCGAGACAACGGAGTTCTCGAAGGGCTCCGTATAATACATAAACGCATTTCCGCCAAGCTTATTCATCTGAAAGCAGAGCTGCTGCAAGACCTCCGTCCCGCCTGTAGCTATGTTTGCCGGTGATACCACAATAACCGAATTTCTCATCCGTTCCCTGTTCTCTTTCTTGTCTTCTTTCCTGTTCTCTTCCTGATCTCAATCCATGCGTTCGGGATCTGCGTCGGATTCTGTTCCGCAGCTTGTCAGTCACGCGAAGAATCGTTCCAGCCAGGAGTTAAAAAAATAGTACTGAACCGATCGCTCATCAACCGGTACAAACGCGGTTCTGACAAATGAGGGCAGCTGCTCCGTCTGGTCAACGCCTAATATAAAGACATTCTCCGGGCGGTAAAAGCGCAGTTCCCGGATCATCGGGTCATTGGTAAGCAGCTTTTTCCTGTAGTAAACTGCCTCAAAAGGCCTTAACGTAAAGCCGGACCACTGATCCTGGTTCACAACATCCGCCACTACCTTCGATTTTTTTATATTGCGGATATTTTCCTCCGGGGTGACCGGATCTGAATATTTTATTTTCGTCTCAACCGAACCCTCGCATCCGGTTAGTATAAACCGGTAGGAAATATGGAATGCTTCCAGTACTTCCCGGATCTGAGCCAGCAGCTCTGTCCTGTTTTTATCCGCCCCTGCAAAATATACTTCCTGTTCGATTTCCAAAGACCGCTCCATCTCCAGAGATTCCCCTGCTTCCGGATAACCTTCCCTTTCCGGCAGCTGCCCGGTTCTCAAAGAGTTTTCCTGGTCTGAGCGCGGAATATAAAACTGGGTATTAAACTTCAAATCATATTTTTCACAGTCCGAACGATTATAGGACCATATCTCACACAGGCTTCGGTCAATACTTTCCACAGGAATGGAACGTTCTACACTATTCCAGTACCAGAGTATAATTCTGGTTTCAGGCGAGAGCGCTTTCAGGATCCGTATCAGATATTTCGCATTCCCCGTATCAAACAGGATAATCGTGTCAAATTCTCTGACTCTGGTGATCCAGGAGCCAAGGATCAGCCTCTTCCCCGTCCCCAGAGCCAGGAAAATCCTTCTGATTACCCGCAGGATTTTATTCGCTGTCACGTACCGGTATATTTCCGTTATTCTTCCGTCCGTTTCGCCAAGATATCGGTTTATATCATTCGCCAAAACCAGAACTTTTTTCTCCATATAAAATCACCATACAGCCGTCTGGCGTCCTGCGACGCTTTTACAGCAAATGAAGAAGCCATACCGTAAAGTCAAAGCTGATATAAGACAGCAGGCACGCTATTTTCACGCGCAGCTTTGCGTTTCTATCCAGCAGAACACCCTTTCGTACCGATTGGATATTCCCGATAATTTTCCTTTTTTCTGGTATCTCTTCTGGTATCTGAGCCAGAATATGAAAATGGGTGGCAACATATTTGCTCTTCGCGGCGCTCATCAGCTCCGGGTAGTCCCTCTCAACTGTATCCAGCATAAACTGGGCTGCTTTTATACCATCCAGCTTTTTCGGAGAAAAACGTTCTGTTATAATACTGTTTTCCCGAATCTGGTAATAATAAAGCTCCTCTGTCGTAAAAACAACCCGCTCAGCTGCACATAAAGCTTTATAAACCGTGGGGATATCCTCAAAATTTAACCCGGCGGGAAATAATATCCCCTCAAACGTCTCTCGCCGAAACAGCCTCCCGCACGCGGAGACATCGTAACCCTTTTGGTAAAGGATCGTTCGGGCGGCCTCCGTTCCGGAACACGCCATTACAGATGGTTTCTTTTTATGATTAGGAGCCACTGTCTCTCCATTCTCACATCTTTTTTGGCAGCATACAGCTGCTTTCGCGTTCTGTTCCACCATTAGCTGTAAAAGAGACGCAACAAATCTCCCGTCCAGCCTGTCATCCCCATCCACAAAGGTAATATAATCACCCGTACAATTCTCTAAACCGGCGTTCCGTGCGGAAGACAATCCGCCATTTTTCTTATGAATCACCCGGATCCTGTCATCCTGGCAGGCATATCTGTCCGCCATGGAACCGCACCGATCCGGGGAGCCGTCATCCACCAGCAGAATCTCCAGATTCGTATAGGTCTGACCTGTGATGCTTTCAATACATGCGGCCAGATATTCCTCTACTTTGTAAATCGGAACGATCACAGAAACAAGACCATTCACAGTTCCACGCTCCTTCAAAGGCCTCGCAAATCATCCATCGCTTTTTCTTATCTTTATCCCTCTTCCAGACGGAACAACGATAAAGGTATTATAATCTTATTCCGTATTGTTTTCAATCAAAACTTAAAATACCAGCCTCACAATATCCCATATTTCCCCAGAAGCTCCATCCTCTCTGATGCTGTTTTATAGCTCTTTCCCAGCCTTTTTATGTCATTTCTTGCCGTCTCATCAAAAAGATAACGTCCGGCTCTCCGCATCCATTCGCTAAGGAGCATCCAGGGCTGATCCTTCAGATAGGGTTTCCATGAGATCCACATCTTCCAGGAAGGGAAGATCAGGCGCAGGCAGGACAGCAGCCGGTTAGGATGTGTTTTCCCACTTATCTCCTTCTTCTGCACCGTATCAGAAACCATTCTCCCCGCGATCCAGTCTGTGCTTGTAGCGTTTCCAAAGGTACCCATGCGGAACATATCCTCCAGCAGCTTCCCTGGACACACCGGCCGGTAACGCTGTGTAAGCTGAAACCCCAGCCGCTGGTTGCCCGTCTCAATCAGATCTGCCAGAAATCCACACGCACCGACGTCCACCAATGCCTGATCCATACGATTCCAGTCCATCTGATTTTCATACTTTTCCATGGAAAGCAGGATATCCAGCATCATTCGCACACCAAACCCGCCAAAGGTAAAGTGTTTAAACGCATGGAATACCAGAAAAAGGAAGTGATCCGTCGGCGTCATAGTTTTCACAGGAATTCCTTCTATTTCCAACGTCTCGCTGCTTTGAAACACATCCCGGAACCAGGCATTCATTTTCTCCATCCCAAACGGGCTCAGGTGCAATTCGATGGTAAGATTTTCTCCATAGAATGCGATTTCCTGAGGAAAAGACTGTGCCCGGTCGAGCTGCAGACTGGAATGATAGCCGCAGGCTTCCAGCACCGAAGTTATCTTCTCGTAATCTTTCTTCTCGATCAGCAGATCCTCATCCCCGGAAGGCCGGAAATCCGCTTTTTCCCCATAAAGCTCCCGGCAAATGATCCCTTTCATTGTGACAGGCGCCAGGCCGACGTCCAGAAAGGCCTTATAAAGAGCCAGGAAATCTGTGTTTTTCCGCATCTGCATAGCCATAGAAGCGGTAGCCGCCGTAAAATATTGAGGAAAGATCTGTCCAAAACCGGCAAAAGAGGGGTAGGCGGTCGCCGCATCGTAAATCAGTGGAAAAAGATTCTGCTTCCGGGCCGTATCGAAGATGGCTTTCCAGTCCGTGACATCACCGGAAGCAGGAAACTCTGCACAGGAAGGGATCCCCTCGCCCGGATGAAATGCATCCTTCAGTATCATAAGAAACCGTTCTTCTGATTTTGTCATCCGCTTTCTTTCCACCTTCCCCAGATTTACTCAGGCCATAGAACAGTCGTTCAGTACTCCATGATTCTGTCATAGATGTCAGAAATGATCTCTGTCAGTTCATCCACCCGTTCCTGTATCGTGGCCGCCCGTTCCTCATAAGCTGCCTGTCTGGCCGCCTCTTTTTCCCCGATCTCAATGATATTCTCTACGACGTCTGCCACTGTGGAGAACGAGCAGTCGTCGTAGGCTGCATATTCCTGTAACGTGTCGAAAAGAGAGGTGACGTCGGCTTCCGTCAGTGTCCCGGAATGGATGCTTTCCATATCAAATACAAATATCATAGACGACCGGTTCGTATAAAGCGCGGCAAGTCTGTCGGAAGCCGATACGCCGGTCGAGCTGAGGTAGGAGTAATCAAAATAGACAGCCCCCTCTTCCGTCTGCCCGGCTTCCAGACTATCCCCATTGTAGACGGTATAGCCGGTAAAGCCATCATCAAGAAGAAGTTGGATATTGGATGCGCTGCTGGAATCACTCCGCAGAAAGAAAATGTCTGTGTGCTCCCTCTCCAGAGATTCCAGATATGAGAGGACGGATACTACATCCACGTTTGTCTCTTCGGAAAATTCCGGCACGTACAGCATGATCTCCCATGTTTCCTCCGCGGCTTCCAGAATTTCCCCAATCAGAGACAGATCCATGGTACAGTCAATGACAAGCACCGGCGAAAAATCGTACGCCTCAGCCCGCTCTTTTATGTAGGACAGATCCGCTGCCTCAGTCACCGTAAATCCTGCCATAATCGCAGCGGCGTCACTGGAAACAGAGCCCTCCGCCTCCAGGCTGTCCAGCTCTGACTCCAGAGCCTCCAGTTCTTTTTCGTAGGGCTTTACTTCCGCCTGTAGTTCCCTGACCGCGGATGAGTATGCATTTTTCTCCTGTCTGTCTCTGTAAACCATTAACGCCATTGTCCCTGCCAGCAAAAGGCAGACAATAACATAAACGATACTGCGTATTCTTCTTTTAGCGTTCATTTTCCTCCCCCAGTCTGCCTTACGGTGATTGATCGGCTCCTGTCTTGTCACGCGCTTTCCCTGTTTCCCTGCTTCTAAGCGGCTCTGTCACGATGTCTGTGTTCTCAAATACCAGCCGTTTGCTGCAAATCTCCATTGCCGCCGGTCTGTGGGTAACGATCAGCACAGTCTTGTCTTCCAGCGCTTTCAGATTCTTCAATATTTCATGTTCGGTCTGCTCATCCAGCGCCGAGGTTGCTTCATCAAGAAGAAGTACCGGCGCATCCCGGTATATGGCTCTCGCAATTGCGATCCGCTGCATCTGTCCCTCAGAGAGACCGGTTCCTTTTTCTCCGAGAACTGTACTGTAACCGTCCGGCAAATTGCGGATAAACGCGTCCGCGCAGGCAATTTTGCAGGCCTGTTCCACCCGCTCTTTCTGTTCGTCTGTGTACGGCGCACAATGTAGAAAATCCACCGCCCCGTAGATATCCCCTGACATCAGCATATTCCCCTGTGGAACATAGGAAAACCACCCTCGGGTGGAAGGGCTTATGTCTATCCCATCATTTGCGTACAGGCGTCCGGATACAGGAGCATAGATTCCAGTCAGCAGCTTGAGCAGCGTACTCTTTCCGATGCCGGAAATCCCCGTCAATGCAACAATCTCGCCTTTTTCGATGTCAAACGTTGCCTCACGGATCACAGTCTCCTCGCCGTCGTCATACTGAAAGCTCATTTTTTCCGTGTGAAGCCCTTCAAATGCCGGCAGGTTCTCCGGCGGGCCACTTTCCTTAGGCAGGTTTTCCAGCTCCATCAGCCTTTCTGCCGACGCCAGCATGGAATAGTACTGCGGCACAAGTCCGGAAATGTTGGCAAACGGGCTTCTGATCTGCCCGATCAATTCCAGCACCGCAGTCAGTGTCCCGTATGTCAGCGTCCCCTTCAGTATCCCGAACCCGCACCACACAAGCCCGAAGAGGTAGCTGCCCTGCATCACAGCACCAAATCCAATGTTACAGAGATTGGAGAATGTCCTCCGCTCCATGCGGGCTTTTCTGTGCGCGGCAGCTTTTTTTTGCCGTCCTGGCTGCAGCCATTTCTTCCGCCTCGAAGCTTTTCAGAATCTGAATGCTCTCCACGGATTCCTGCAGCCACGAGCGCAGCTCCCCATCCGTTTCCTGTACTTTTTTGTGAAGGTTTTTCATTCTGCGTCGAAAGAGAAATGTCACTCCCATCAGAACGCCCCCGCCGATCAGGAACAGACTGCCAAACCGCCAGTCCAGAAACAGCAGAACCGCCATCGCGCACAGAAGCTGAACCAGCATGGAAAAAATGCCTGGCAGAAGGTCCGTCGCGTAATCTGCCACGATTTTCACATCATTCGTCATCCGGTTCTGGAGTTCGCCGGTATGACTGGTTTTCAGCGCACGGTAGCTGCTGCGGAGGATCGCTTCATAGGTATGTTCCTTCAGGCTGTTTTCCAGGGAAGCCCGAATGCTCTCATCCAGCTGGCGTATCACAGCCCGAATCGCCAGCTGCGCGAGGATTATCCCGAGAAACACCAGGATCCAGCGAAGGAACCTGTCGGAATGCAGTGCGACGGCTGCGTCCACCGCGTTCCGCATGACAAGCGCGAGGATCACTGACAGAAAAGCGACAACACCCGTACACAGCGTTAACAGTCCGATTCCTGCCAGACTGTCCTTTGCCCTTCGGATGATCCATCCCAGCGGGGTATCGCCGACCAGAAGCTTTCCTGTGTCCATCAGTCCTTTTTTGCCCTTGTGCCAGAGCAGGCGGAACGGATAACTCCGGGTCCAAAGCCATACATAAAAATGATACTGGAAATCAGACGTATGTATTTCGTGTCCTCCGCGCCAGATCGTATCCATGACGCCTTTCACAGAAGAAAGCGGCACACGTTCTGTGGAGAAGGTATTGTCTCCCCGGATCAGGCATACGTCGCCGTCGAAACCGATAATGCGGTGAAGAATCAGCCTGCCATCCGGGCGTACATAGAGTACAACGTCGTTCTTCCCCGGCCGGCCTGCCGGCTTACGAATCAGCACCTGAGACGAATCCGCATAGAGAAGCGGCCGCATGCTGACGCCCTTCACCGGTACCACAACAAAACCGGAAGACTCCAGTTCATCAAGAATTGATCCGCTCATCTGTCCGCCGCCTCACTCCGTCAGAAACCCTGCGTCAGTCATCTCACAAATCATTGCATTCACGTCATCGGCAATCACGCGATAGTCCTCCTGGCTTTTGGCGCCAGATTTTCCCGCAAGAGATTCCACAATCCGTTCCCTGGTCCAGTTGTCCGCCAGACCCTCCCAGATGGTTTTCGCCGTCTCGTTGAGCTTGATCATCCCCTGAAATTCCCGGCTGGCCTCTCCTGTGGCGACAGCAACATATTCCCCCGCCACCTTGCGAATCACAAATCCTTCTTTTATTTTCAACCTGTCGTCCCTCCCTGTAAACATTGCGCCATGTCCCGTTATCCCGGCATCCGCCAGAGCCTGTCGATCTCTTTTGCGGTCGCCTGAATTCCATTGCCTGTATAGGCTTCTCCTGTCAGTGCTTCAAAGCTGCACCGGACTGCCTCTTCTGAAATATCGCATTCCAGCAGATACATCGGCAGCGTGGCAATCATCTGATCCAGCAAATCCAGCATAAGCCCCGTCGCCTCCGGTTCATAGGGATGAAACATCTGCCGGAGCATCAGCGGCACTGCATCGGCAGGGGAAACCCTGCGAATATGGTTCCCCTCCTCCGCTCTGCGAAGAAAGCAGACTGCGGCCACAGGTGTGCTGCGCCGACGCCCCCAGCCCTCTTTGCCGCACCACGGTGTGCCGAATGCTGTGATCTCCGCCTGGCCCTTCTTTTCTCCTTCAATATGACAGATAGGCTTATCCCCATTTATGATATCGACGCCTGCTCCCACAAATTGTCTCCACAGCCGGATATGCGTAGATTTGCCCGTTCCGCTGGCTGCTGCAAAGAGATAGCCCCTGTCGTGATACGAAATGCAAGCTCCATGTAGCACTGCACGATGGAAGGAAGGAAGCCTGGAAGCGATCACAGAATAGATGGCGTCACGCTCCAGAAGCTCTTCCCGCATGTCGGGACAGCGTTCCCTCAGATCATTCAATCGGTCCTCGTCCGCAAAAACAGAGAGCACAGGAGGCCGGTCGGTGAAAAAGCTCCGGCAATACCAGCGGCAGTAATGGTACCTGCTCCGGATCTCGATCGGTATGCCGGATAATTCCACGGTAAAAGCATCCATGTCCTTCCCTCCTGTTTCTGGCGTCCTGCATTCTTTTACCATTATAACACTCTACGATGATTTTTCCTATCTCTTTTTTATCCCCGGACGAAAAAGCACCCCTGGCGGTCAAAATGATAGAACCGCCAGGGGTGTTGTTACAAGGCAAAATAAAGTCAAATTATCATTTATCAGAAACGCTGCTAAGAGAAATCGGATCATCCTCCCTAAGTTCTGTACCACTACAATAAACAGCGGCGAACGCCTCGTCCTGATCAAATTTCACGATTTCCATCTCATGTTCTTGATAGTTCATTCTGCATACACCTCCACTCTGAACGCTGAACAGTTCACTCCCATGGACTCGCTTCTATGATTGAGATTCTACCACAATTGCCGGAAGCTTGTCAATGTCATTCTACGGAGTTTCCGCGAGAACTTCAGCAGAACGTTACTATTCACGGGGTGGAGAAGACGGACTGAGATTTTGAACTTTCGTGAGA
>JAJBUL010000192.1 GCA_020860365.1 Clostridiales bacterium
TAATCTCTACAGTTTTCAAGATTTACTTACCATAATTACTTGCTTTCCATAATAGTCAAATGTAGTGTAATGAAGCCCATACCCAAACGGAAAACGAGGCTCTTCGTCAAAATACCAGTAGGTACGCCCATGATCCTGCGTAAGCACATCCGCTTTCCGAATCCCGTAATCATTGATCTGCGGCAACTGGCTGTCGTCCTTATACCAGGTAGCTGTCAGCTTTCCGTTTGGATTTACTTTGCCAAACAGGACGTTTGCAATGGCTGTTCCCTGGGACTGTCCCGCATAGGTCGCCAGCACCAGGCTGTGGCACTGATCCAGCGCCGGATCTCCTATTGTCCCCATCGCCGTCAGGACAACAACGGTGTTCGGATTTGTCTCAAGCATCCTGGAAATATACGCGCTCTGATTGCCGGGCAGAGCAATACTCTCTCTGTCTTTTCCTTCCGATGCGCTTCCGCTGTCCGTTCCCGCTACCAGGATAACGACGTCCGCGTCCTTTGCCGCTTCAAGAGCACGCGCAAAGAGATCCTCGTTATCGCCGCGGTAATCCGGATCCTCCGGGGCATGATATGGCACAAATTCCGGAAGATGATACTCTCTTTCATCCGGATGCTTCTCAATCCCCATCGAGGACATCATCATCTCCATGACCTGTGCCGGATCGACTCCCGGGATGGAAGCAAGCATATCCAGCAGTCCGCCTCCCATTTCTTTTTCCGCGCACCAGCCCTTTTCATACTGTACTTCCGCCCCGGTATCGGACAACTCATTGCGGATTCCGTCCAGTGCCTCTACATTATACTTTGTGTCCAGAGGTCCGCCGACGCCAAACCCGCCGCAGGAATAGCCGCCCAGCTCCCGGAACTTCGCGTTGGGACCTACCACAAGCACCTTCTTCAACCCTTCTTTATTCAGCGGAAGTAACTGTTTCTCATTTTTCAGAAGAACAATCGTATCATTTGCCATATTCACGGCAAGATCATCATGCTCTTTGCTGTTCATCATTTCCGCGCCATAGGAATCCCATGGGGTCGCGCCTTTCTCATCAAAAATGCCCTGTCGGAAGAGCGACGTCAGATTCCGGATGACATTCTTGTCAATCTGATCCTCCGTGATCAGACCTTCTTCGACCGCTTTTTTCAGATGGGCGCGATGTTCTCCGCCGCAGGAGATATCACACCCCGCAAGCAGGGTTCCCGCGGAAGCCTCCTCCAGATTGTTGTAATAATAGTGTCCGACGCCTTCCTTTTGTCCGAAAGAGGTACTCCCCGGGTTATAAGTCTGCTGTACCGCACCGCAGTCCGATACGACATAACCGTCAAATCCCCATTCTTCCCTGAGCAGCGTCCCCATCGTGAAGGGATCCGCGCCGGCCGGCACGCCGTTGATCCGGTTGTAGCTGATCATAATGGACTCCGCCTTTCCTTCCCGGATGGCATACTCAAATACCCGCGCATAATATTCCCGGATGGTTTTCTCATCCGCAAAGGAAATGCCGGTATTACGGTTGTTTTCACTGCTGTTCAGCATAAAATGCTTTGGCGAGGCCGCCGCTTTTTTATAAGGGGTATCCACGTCATTTCCCTGGAATCCCTGAATATACGCAGCTGCCATCTTGCCCCCCCAGAAACGGATCCTCACCAAAATTTTCATCCGATCTTCCGTTCCTCGGATCCTTCGAAAGATTAATGGTCGGGCACCAGAAGCTTAAGGACTCATCTCCCATATTGTGCGCGGCCCGGATTTCATCTGAGATGGCTGCAGTCACTTTTTTAATCTTATCCCGATCCCAGCTCTGTCCCATAGCCAGGCATACAGGGAATGAAGTAACATTGTATCCCTTGTCATTCACATAATTCAATGCATTGATTCCGTGGCTGGCTTCATTGGAAAAATGCCAGCCCGGAAGCCCCAGTCTGGGGATCGGTGAAGTCCAGGTCCCGCACCAGGTGATTTTCTCCTCAAGTGTCATGCGGCTTACAAGATCCGCCGCCCGTTCCTCAAAAGAACGTGAACTGTTACGATAATTCTCCATATGCTTTCCTCCTAATGTAATTTTAATTTCACAGGTTTATACTTCATTATCCGCATATTTATGATTTAAGTGACAAAAGGCCGAATCCACGACATGCTTGCATGTCGGTGGATGATGGACTTTATGTCGCGCACGGGATATGAGGAAAAAGTGGGGCAGGGGTCCCGCGATTCCCGAATATTCCGTAGGATTGTGGGAGCGCGAAAGCGCGGAACAATCCGTAAATCAGTTTTGTCGCTCGAATCATATTTATACTAAGATATATCAAAAATTTAAGTGCAACGGTGTGAAATCCTGATCATCCGTTTGCTTCAATCTTCACACTCTGCGCGTCCATCCCCTCCGCTGCGAAGGTAACCGTGATTGTTCCCTTTGATCCTGACGCACGCACTGCGGCGCGTAACCGCCCTTCATATGTTTTGGCTGTATGGTCAAAATAATTTTCCTCCGATTCCGGATCTGCACTGCCAAATCCCTGAATTTCTCCCGGACCATCCACCGACACTGTTACCTGGCGCACGGCTTCCATATTCCGGTTTCCTTCTTTATCCTGAACAGACAGTTCCACATAACAGATGTCGCTTCCATCACATGGGATCGTCTCCCTGTCTGCCTGCAAGTGGAGCAGCACCTCGTCGCTCGCTGTCCGGATCTGATCCCGCCCGGATTCCTGTCCGTCTGTATATGCAACTACCTCCAGCGTGCCCGGAGCATAAACCATGTCAAAGACGGCCTGGAATTTCTTCTCCATACCAATCGGCTTTTTTTCAATCAGCACGCCATTCAGGTAGAGAGCCGCCTCCTGTGCATCTGCGTAAACCTCTACAGCAATGGGCTTGCCCTCATAACCGCTCCAGTTCCAGCTGCGGATGGCATCTGTCATAGACCAGCTCGTCATCGCCTTCCGCTTCCCATAATGCATGGGCGGCTGCACCGACAGATACGGTTGTTTGCGCAATCCCCAGACAATCTCCCGCCAGTAGGATACCGGACGGCGGTCGCCCAGGAGATTCATGTCGCCGCAATAAGCCGCTTTGCACGGATAAGGTGCGTAAAAAGAAGCTCCCTGCTGTTCCTGATCATAGGAAATCTTGCCGATTCCCGCTTCTCCCAGATAATCCCAGGCGGTCCAGGAGAAATCCCCAATCACCCGAGGATTTTCCATCACAAGCTTCCAGTTGACATCCAGGTCACGCGGATAGGTCTCTGACCCAACCAGGATGTGGTTCGGATACTGCAGCAGATCTTTCTCATATCGCCCGGCGGCGTAATTGTATCCGACAATATCTACCTGCGCGCAGGCCTCCTCAACCATCTTTCCCACAGCCTCACAGCAAATAAACCGGTCCATCTGCTCACCCAGGTTTGACATCAGGCTATTGATCTCCTGATTTTCACCGATTCCTTCGATCCCGCTTACACCATCCGGATCTTCTGCCGCGAGATTTTCACTTCCGGCCTCTCTCATTAGTTCAGGAAGGATTTCATCCATGCGCCCCATCACGCTTAACATCAGATTCATACTGTCCGTCACATAACGGCCCGGATCCAGCTCCCGGTATTTATCTGCCAGCTTCTTTCCCCACTGTACGTCGAATCTGTTTCCCGTTTCCGGTATCTCGTTTCCGATGGAATACAGAATCACGCAGGGATGGTTAAAATCTTTATTGACCTGATTTTTCAGATCCCGTTCCCACCATTCGGACATATGAGTGCCATAATCAAAATCTACCTTTGTAGTCGTCCAGACGTCCGCGAACTCATCCATTACCAACATACCCATCCGGTCACAGGCTTCCAGTAGCCGACGGCTCATCGGATAATGCGAGCTGCGGATGGCATTGTAACCTGCCTCCTTCAGTCCCTTCACACGGAATTCCGCCGCATGGGGAAATTCCGCCGTACCGGTTACACCGTTGTCGTGGTGGATGCATCCGCCACGCAGCTTCACTGCTTTTCCGTTAAGACGCAGTCCATATTTTGTATCGAGCTGCAGCAGGCGGATACCGAATGTTCCTTCTTCCTCATCTACTACAGAGTCCCCTTCCAGAAGGGCTGCGCGATACTGATACAGGCAGGGAGATTCCAGATTCCAAAGTTTTGGATTTTTTACATATATTTTCTGCGAATAAACCCGTTCCGAGTGCTCCAGAACCGTGATCGGTATGCGGTCTTCCGCTACGGCCTCTCCATCCGCATCCATAAGCTGAACCTGAAGAACAATATCCCTCGTCCCAATTCCACTGTACGCAATCGTCGAATCCACCTTAATCACCGCAAGATCATCCTCCAGGTCTGTCACGGCCAGGTGTACCTGATCCGGCACCAGGTGCAGACGATCCCCGATCAGCAGATTCACGTCCCGATAAATACCGCCTCCCGTATACCATCGTCCGCTCGGCACACCATTTTTCACAACTACCTTTATCTGATTCGTCTTACCACAGACCAGATATGGAGTCGCGTTGATATAAAAATTCCCATAACCATAGGGATGCTTCCCGGCAAATACTCCGTTCACATAGACAAAAGCATTCTGATACACACCCTCAAATTCCAGAAAGATCTCTTTTCCCGCCACGTTATCCGGCAGCGCAAGCTCTTTCGTATAGGTGTAATTCTCTTCGCGGAAAAACCCATTTCCACTTCCGTTGCTCTCTTCGGGATTTCTCGGACGCTCAATCGACGCGTCATGCGGCAGAGTCACCTGTTTCGTATCGCTGCCGCCTCCAAACAGACTTTCCAGCGCGGAGCCTCCGCCCAAAGAAAAACACCAGTTGTCATTCATCTTTGTTTTTTTCATTCCGTCTCCTCCAAAAAAGAATTGCCTCATGGAACTCTTAGCAGCATTTTTGATATTTCAATGCCCTCCAGTCAGGCCTTCACAGCAATACCAAGCCCACGGTTCTTCGTCATCCCTTCCCATGTCACGGAAGCGGATATCGTCGCGGCTCCCGGTGCCACCGCCGTGACTCTGCCCTCCTCATTGACGACTGCCACAGAAGGATTCGAGCTTTCAAATACCGGCTTTACGACAGACATATCAAGGTGCGTCGCGTCTTCCAGCGTCGCGGACACTTTCATTTGGCCCTGCTCGCCCACCTGATAGACATATTTGCTGACATCGCAGTAGACGTTGCTAATCGGAGCGTTCCACTCGCCGCAAATTTCAAACCTCGCGCTCACAGGCAGATCCATTGAGCTTCTGCCGACTTCCACTACATATTCACCTGGCTCAATCTCCATTTTTTTCTTCAGATTGTTCCAGAAAGTGATTTCCTTCAGGGGCACCTCGATCACCACCGTTTTTGTCTCATCCGGCTTTAACAGGATTTTCGCAAAACCTTTCAGCTGGCGGATTGGCTTATTGCTGCCAAGTGTCTCCTTCGTAATCTTGTGAACATAAAGTTCAACGATCTCCTTTCCGGCCATGGCGCCGGTATTCGTCACATCCACGCTGGCCTTCAGCGTTCCGCCATTTGGAATCCTGCTTTCCTCCAGCTTCAAATTGCTGTATTCATACGTCGTATAGCTCAGACCAAATCCAAACGGGAACCGGATCTCTCCATCAAAGTACCAGTAGGTTCTGGTGCGATGATCCAGCGTATCCTGCTTTTTTAAGCCATAATCATTGATGTGCGGCAGATCCTTCTCGTCTTTATACCAGGTCGCGGTCAGCTTCGCGTTCGGATTCACCTTGCCAAACAGGACATTCGCGATCGCGGTGCCCTGCGCCTCTCCCGCGAAATGCGCGTTCACCAGGGTATGCGCCGCGTCCAGTGCGTCTCCCGTAACCGTGCCAAGTGTTGTGAGGACAACAACCGTATTCACATTCACCGCAAGCATCTGTTTGATCTTCTCATTCTGTCCGATTGGCAGCTCGAGCGTGTCACGATCGGAACCCTCCGAAGCGGTCGCCTCATCGGTACCGGCTACCAGGACGACCAGATCTGCGTCTTTTGCAGCTTCCAGCGCGCGGGCAAACAATACATTGTCATCCGCGCAGCGGTCTGGGTCTTCCAGATCATGGCGTGGCCGGAAACCGCTGATATCTGAGCCGGTCGTCGCCATATCATCGGTGACCTCGATCCCCATCATCTGCACAAAGACGTCCTGCAGATTGACCCCCGGAAGAGCTTCTATAGCAGCAAGGTCACTGCTTCCGCGCTCTTTCTGCGAGCACCATCCCTTTTCGTAGGCCACATCAATCCCTGTACCCGCTACCGCGTCCCGGATGCCATCCAGCGTCATCACGTTGACCGGAGTATCGATCAGCTTGTTCATCGACCCGCAGGAATATCCTCCAAGCTCCCGGAATCTGGCGTTCGGTCCGACCACCAGTATGTTTTTTATTCCATCCAGTTTCAGAGGCAGCAGGTTTTTCTCATTCTTCAGAAGAACAATCGTATCGTTGGCCATATCGACCGACAAGCTATGCGTCCTTTCATTGGAAGCATCCGCCTGCGTCAAACCAGCCCACGGCGTATCCTCCTCATCAAACCATCCCTGTCGGAACAGGCTGGTCAGGTTGCGGATCGCGGCGCGGTCTATGATGTCCTCCGTAATCAGTCCGCAGTCTACTGCTTTGATCAGGTTTCTTCTATGCTCCGCCCCACAGCTTAAGTCCGTCCCGGCGATCAGCGTTCCGGCACAGGCCTCCGCCTCGTCGCGAAAATAATAATGCGCCCGATCCGGCTTTACTCCCGGGATAAAGCTCTGCGCATAGGACATGGCCACCGCGCCGCAGTCACTCGTCACATAGCCGTCAAAGCCCCATTCCTCGCGCAACAGCGTGTCGAGTATAAAGCTGTTTGCTGCGGCCGGCACGCCATTGATCCGGTTATAGGAGATCATGACAGACGCTGCCTTGCCTTCCCGGAACGCATACTCAAAGACTCTCGCGTAGTATTCTCTCTGTGTCGCCTCATCCGCGAAAGAGATGCCATCCATACGGTTATTCTCACTTGAGTTCATCATGAAATGCTTGGGGGTCGAGACCGCTTTCAGATATTTTTCATCGTCCCCCTGCATCCCCTGTATATAGCTCGCGGCCATTTTCCCGGCAAGGAACGGATCCTCCCCGAAATTCTCATCACTGCGGCCATTGCGCGGGTCGCGCGCAATATTGATCGTCGGCGCCCAGAAGCTCATCGAGTCTCCATGGATATTGTGGTAAACCCTCGCCTCATCCGAGATTGCAGTGGTCACTTCTTTGATCTTCTCCCTGTCCCAGGACTGGCTCATCGCCAGGCAGACCGGAAAACAGGTCACCTCATAAGTGTTGTTATTAATATAATTCAGAGCGTTTATGCCATGTGAAGCCTCGTTCGCGTAATGGAAGGAAGGGAGTCCCAGTCTCGGAATTGCCGCTGTCCAGGCGCCCACCTGCGTCACCTTCTCTTCCAGTGTCATGCGCGAGACAAGATCCGCCGCACGCTCTTTAAAAGAGAAATTTTTGTCCTTGAATATTTCCATGAAGCCTCCATTTCCGACATTTCTGTCCACCAGATGTTCCACTTCCCCCTTTACCAGACCGCCTTCTTCAGGGATTCCGCAGACGCGAATGGCCCCGGAACCGTAGCTATCCCGCGATGATCCCCAAAATAGTCCCGGTCGAAGGTAATGGCGGTACCGTCCGTATTCTCAAAGCGCTCTTCCGGCTCAAATGCCTTGCCCAGAATATCGCTGGTGATGATCCCATCCTGAAATTCGCCGAATCCTTCAAAAATATTTGTTTCCAGGCGGTACATACCGTCTTTTTCTACCAGCCGGACATAAGCCTCCAGATCCTCATTCACCTGCCCGTGCTTCTCATTTTTACATGGCTTCGCCCCGTTAAAGTAAATATTTCCGTCTACCCATACAGGCAGATGCCCAAAATGCGCGCTCGAAAGCTTCATCATATCCGCCTTATTGTCCATATCAAACTGTTCAATCCACTCCTCATAGGTGGGATACTCATCGAAGACGTCGGTTCCAACGACCTGATTGTCCGCCATCATAAATCCCATGTCTTCTTTTATCTCCGCCTCCGTCACTGGCCAGTTCTGGATAAATACGTTGTTGTAGAAACGGTCGTCACCGTGGAGGATCGTCATAAATCCGGCTACCTCTGTCCTGTGACGAATATGATACGGAGTATAGCGCGGCTGGTTAATTCCATTCGCTGTATTGTCTGTGCCGCCTCCAACAGCCGTAAACGCGCCCAAAATCAGATTATGTACGCAGGCTACCCCCTGTGTTGCTATCCGCACAGACGCCTTTGATAGCATAATATTATTATCAATCAGTGTCGGGCCATGCCCCACCTCAATAAACACATCCTGATTCATCATGCCGCCAGCGGCGTCCGGAACATTCTCCGGCGCGTAATTATCATGCAGCAGATTCTGCGTGATGCGTGTCCCCTGCGCCTGCCAGTCGCACCAGATTCCCATCGTGCTGTGATGAATGTGATTCCGCCGGAAAATTACATCAATCGCGGCGTGGAACTTGATTCCCGCGATTTCTGCGCCGCCGAGCTGCTGCATATTGTTGATATTATGAATATGATTATCCTCAATAATACTGAACACGCAGCCCATACGCCCGACAATACCTGCCTGCTCGCAGTGGTGGATATGACAGCGCCGCACAATATGGCTTCCGACCTTTTCTTTCAGCCATCCATGATATTGTCCCCTGCACACAGCGTCACGCTCCATCTGGGTTGGACTCTTTACATGCTTCCTGGTAAAGTAATGGTCGTTCTCCGGGTCATAATATTTTCCGAGGGAAATGCCACAGCATTTACTGTTGCTGATCTCACAGTCTTCGATAATCCAGCCTTTCGACCAGTGTGGGCCAATCATCCCATCCTGGTATGCCGCCGGCGGCGCCCAGGTCGTAGCGGCCTTCGATACAGAAAATCCGCTGAATGTAATATAACCGACTCCTGTCCTGGACGGCATAAAACAGTTCCGCCGCACATTGATCTCCACATTTTCCTCGTTCGGGTTCTTTCCCTGGAAGTTCGCGTAAATCACGGTCGTGTTTTCTTCCTGCTCCGTGTACCACTTATAAACAGAATACTCCGGCTCCCAGGATGGCGCGTATATTTCTCCTTTCATACACTCCTCCAGTGTCTCCGTCTCATACAGCTGGCGGTCATTTAAGTAAACCGCACCCGTATGGCGGATTACCGGAGCGAAATACCAGTCTCCCTCTACAAAAGTTGTATACGGATTATAATCCCCAAAAATACCGTTGTCGACCCGCGCCACCCACACGGTTCCCTCATACGGTTCCCATGCGGACACCTTCTCCGCGCCTGTCAGAACCGCGCCAAGCGGCTCCACGCTTCGGTACGTGATGCGTGCATCCTCCCGGCCCGCGTTCACCGGATCTACGTATTCCCGGTAAACGCCCGGAGCTACCAGGACTTCATCCCCCGGCTGCGCGACTCTTGCGGCGTCATTGATTGCCTTGAATGGCATTTCCTTTGAGCCATTGCCTTCTTTCGAAGCGTTCACATTCACATAGATAATCATAGAGAACCTCCCTCTTATTTAAAAATCCCCTGCCAATCTCACTCAATCAACAGGGGGATGCAACTTTGTTATACTTTCCTCAGATCCTTATTTCGGCTGCGCAGCCGCCATAGAATTACACTCGTCCCGGAACTCCCTGTCCGCACGAAGTCTCTCAAACAATCCCGCGTTCGCGGAGATCGCCATAAGGATCAGCAGGATAATGCCCTGCACGATATCGCGGACCGTGGAAGACATCCCCAGCGCCACAAAGCCGACAGACAGCATCTTCATGCCGTAGACACCCAAGACCACCGCAAAGGACATATCACAGAACTGTGCGATAAACATGGCAATAAACATTCCCATGAACCCATCCATCATGATGGACATAGAGCCCAGGCTGGTCACATTTCGGATCTCTCCGTTCGTACTCGCGTACAGCATCGCGCCAACCCCAAGGAATATCGCGCCGGCCACATAAGACACGAACTTGATCTTGTCGCTGTCCAGCCCCACACTGTTCGCGATCGCCTGATTATTCCCGATCGCCCGCAGGTTATGCCCGAACGCCGTTTTATTATAAATGATATAAAACAGAACCAGGCAGATCGCAAGCACGTAAAAACAGTATGGCGCTCTGGAAAGGTACGTATACTCCGCCGTGATGTTCAGGCCATTTACGTATACGATCTGCGGAAAAGCTTCATACAGCAGCATCATGCCGATTGTCAGCACGATGCTTGGAACATGGATGGCACGGTACAGCGCACCCAGAATCACTCCTTCCACAACGCAGACCAGCACGCAGCAGATGACCAGCGCCGGAATGCCTAGTCCGGAAGCCTTCGCCAGGTTGCCGCCGATAATGCAGGCACACAGCATCATGCCGCCCGCCGCGAAGTTCATCATTCCGACGCACATATTCATCATCAGGCCATAGCAGATGATCGATGGCATCACACTCTGGCGCAGCACGGAGAAAAACATAGCCCTAGAAGCCGTTCTGCCATTACTGGCGATCGCGAATACCAGCCAGATCGCAAACGGAATAATCAGTGAAAGGATCACCCGCCGAATCAGATCCAGCACTTTTGACTGTTTTTTCAATGCATTCACCTCACTCAAACATCAGCGGCGCTCCGCAAGCAACTCCAGCGAGAAGATTTCTGCCTCCTCCTCATAGGTCTCAATCGTTACGCCCTCCGTAAATGCCGGGATAAACGCGGCGATCTCATCCGCTGTATATACAGGAATATCGGATTCTACATATTTACAGTACGCTTCATAGTCCTCATAGCTCGTGATCTCCAGATACGGACGGGTGATTGGCGTCGTCACATCTTCAATAATCCTGGTGCCGTCCGCCAGATAGCTGTACAGAATCGCGAAACCCAGCTGAGCCGTGCCGTACTGGCCACCGCAGGTCCATACCTGCACACCATTCTGAAGATACGTGCCGGTCTGACTGGAGATATCCACCGCCGCCATCTTCACGGAGCCATCCGCAATGCCCTCTGCTTCCATCGACAGATACTCACTGTCCCGACCTGCTGTAAAGAAAATGCCGTCCAGGATTCCCGCGAAAGAAGCCGCGAATGTTGATACATCGGTCGCATTTTCAGCCAGTGTGTAGGACTCTGCCAGAGAAGTCATATCGTCATGTGACGTGATAAACTCCGCGTACGCGGTCGCGCGGTCATCGTGGCTCTTCACCAGACCCTGCGTCATACCGGAGAGGCAGACATTCCTGCAGCCGGCGTCGTAGAGCGCCTGCATGGCCTGATTTCCTGCCCACACATCATCATCCACAATTCCGCCCAGGAAATATTCATAGTTTGGAAGCGCCTGAATCTCCTCATCCAGAGACGGGAATCCGCATACTGCCACGTACGGAACCTGGTATTTCTCCGCAACCGCCACAACGGATGGGGTCGCGCCGACATAAATCACGCCACTGATATCGCCGGCAGCCAATGTGGACTCAAGCTTCGTGACATTCTCATCAGTCGTACTTCCAGACAAAAGGAACGACGCCTCACAGTTGTACGCATCGCACAGATACTGAATTGATTCCTGGAACTGCATACCCAGTTTGTCGCTAAAGGAAGCATAGGAAAACACAATCTTATAGGTCGGAAGCTCGCTGGCATCCGCCACAGTCAACTCTCCCGGGGCAAAATACACCTCACTGCTCTCATCCGCGCTCGCTGTGAGGCCGCCTGTCAGGCCTGACATCGCGACAAGTGCCGCTCCCGCTGCTGATCCCCGTAAAAATTCTCTTCTCGATATTTTCTTCATCATTGTCTTTCTCCTTTACTTTTTATTTGATCCGGCTCCCCGGATTAAAAACAACATCTTTAATTATGTATTAATTTACCAGCTTGCCCGCGCTGCGGTCATAAGAAATCGCCACGATCACTACGAACAGAGCACCCTTTACACATGAAATCAACGTCGTATCCAACCCCCACACGCCAAGTCCATTCTCCAGACAAGTCACCGTCAGGGCGCCGATGATCGCGGAAGAGATCTTGCTCTTCTCTCCGCCCGCCATCGGGAACCCGCCGAGCGCGATCGCCATCATGATGTTGAACTCATAGCCGCTTCCGGTGTAAGAGTTGACCTTTCCGGAACGGAAAAACGCAAAGACCGACGCGATGCCGACGCAGATCCCCATCAGCAAAAAGGCGATAAAAACCCATTTTCTTCTGCTGACGCCCGCCTGCTCGGCTGTTCTTGGATTGCCGCCGAGCGCCTTATTGTATTTGCCGACAACAGTATAATTGAACAGATAATAGCCTACCGCAATCGAGATCACCAGGATAGCTGCCTTAAGACCTACAGTGTTCAGAAAGCTGTATTTCTGATAATCGATCGCGATCTCACTGGTCTGGCAGAACGTCTTCAGGATCCCCTGGAAGGAAGTTCTCACGCACATCGACCCGATGAACACCGGCACGCCGAATATCAATGTGATACCTGCCGTACAGCATCCTCCGACCGCGCAAACCGCCACCGTTGCGAGGATGCACAGCCACAGCGGCGTCCCCTGCAGGATCAGCAGGCCGCAGACCAGCTGCGCCACGCCGGATACCGCGCCGATGGAAAAGTCCATACCGCCGTGCGCGTACACAAACGCAGCGCCAATCGCAATCATACAAAGGACGAAGCCCTGGTTGATCAGGTTCCCCAGATTATCCACTTTAAGGAAGGCACCATTCGTCACGATTTCAAAAAAACAACGACAAAGGCGAGTCCAAGGTAGGGTACGATTCGGTTGATCATGTCGGACCGGGCGGCTTTTTTATTTAATTCAGCCTGAATGGCCTCATTTTTGTCATTATGTCTTACAGCAGAATTGTCTGCCATCTGAAACCATCCCCCTTTTTAAATAATGTAATCGATAACCGCTTTCTCATCCAGGTCTTTGCTCCGGTGCAGCTCTTTTGTCAGCGCACCATCCTTGAACAACAGAATACGGTCACTCATGCCGATCAGTTCCAGCAGTTCCTCCGAGATCATGATGATCGCTTTGCCTTCCCGCTTTAGATTCATCATCAGCTTGTACATCTCTGCCTTAACGCCGACATCAATGCCTCGAGTCGGGCAGTCGAGGATCAACACATCCGAATCCGTGCCCAGCCATTTGGAAAAGACGACCTTCTGTTTGTTTCCGCCGGAAAGCTCTTTTACCAGCTGTTTCCTATTCCTGCACTTGATAGACATGGCTTCGATCTGCGTCTCGGAGAGCTCTTTTTCATCCTTCGGTGAGATAAACCCTGCGCCTTTCTGCATATTACGCAGCTTCGGAAGAACGATGTTGCTCTCGATCGAGGAGCTCAGGATGACCGATTCCTTATCACGATCCTTGGAAACGTATGCCATCCCGTTCTGCACGGCCATGACCGCACCCGTCACCTTCTTCTTTTTCTGTACCAGCTCCACCTCGCCGGTCAATGGTTTTTCGATCCCGAACAGCACCTTGCCGATCTCATGCATGCCACAGTCAGACAAACCGCCAAGTCCCAGGATCTCTCCTTTGTGAACCTTCAGGTCAATATTCCGGAAGGACGGGCGAAGCGAAATCTGCCTGGCCTCCAGAACGACCTCATCACTGCAGCTCCCATCAAAGTCGTCGCGATAATAGCTTCCCTGCAGTTCACGGCCGACCATCAATGTACGCATCAGTTCCACCGACATATTGGAGCGATCCAGCGTATCAATGATAACGCCATCGCGCAGAACCGTGATCGTATTGCAGACATCCATCAGTTCATCCAGGTCATGGCTGATAAACAGCACTGCCTTATTCTTTTCATGCATCTCATTGATCAGGTTGTAGATCAGTCGTCGCCCTTTGGTCGCCAGCGCAGTCGTCGTTTCATCGATGATCAGAAGATCCGGATCCGTCGACATCGCGCGGGCGATTTCCACGATCTTGCGATCCTCGAAGTTCAGCTGGTCGATCATCATGGAACCTTTGATCTCCGGCGCCCCGATGTCCGCGAGGATCTTGTCCGCCGCCGCGTTGATCTTCCTCCAGCTGAGCAGCCCGAACTGCGTAAATTCCTCCAGGCGTCCCGCGAAAATGTTAGAAGCAACACTGATGCCACCAATGGTACCCAATTCCTGAATGATCATACTCACCCCGTGCATCTGCGCGTCCACCATGCTTTTCGGGTGGTATTCCTGCCCTTTCAGCATGAATGTACCGCTGTCTTCCTTTTGCGCCCCAGCTACAATGGACGAAAAAGTCGACTTTCCGGAACCATTCTCGCCGATGAATCCTCGTATCTCCCCGCGGGAGACTTCCACATCGACATCAATCAATGCCCTGGTGGCTCCGAACGACTTATTCACCCCTTTTGCCGACAGCAAAAGTTCTTTGCTCATTGCTGTGCTCCACCTCCTCCTTAAAATTTTAATTGTAGGTTGTAAAAAACATAATCTTATTATAGAATAATCATGATAACCGGAAAATATCCTTATTCGACATTTCATAGGTATTCGCATAACATTTTTCGACCTGTTTTGTATAAATTGTCATCTTCATTGGAGACGTCGCTTATGATTAGTATGCAATTTAACAGCTATGTAATCACTCTTTTAGGGTATCTTCATAGCAATAATATCCATAGAATACATCTGGAATCATTTTCTGATGGCGCAGCCCCCATCGGGATGACCACACACAATTACGCCACTGGGCATCTGGAGTACCTGGCGATCGACGTTCCGTGGCTCATCATGCACGAGTCCATGGATCTGACAAGAAACATCTCCTGCCTGACCACCTTTTCCCCAAAAGGCGTCCAGGCATCTTCGATTGATTTCGATAAGCTGCACACGGAGAACCGCGCACTGCATTTTCATGATTTTTATGAACTGACCTGTGTGCTATCCGGATCCTTCCGGATGCAGATTGACGACACATTCCGCACCTACCGCACCGGGGAATGCACTTTCTGTAATAAGAAAGTCTGGCATGCGGAGCGTTTCGACCGGGACTGTGAACTGATGATTCTGCTGATTCAGGAAGATTTTCTAAGCTCTGTATTGCGAATGGATGAAAGCGCCCTTTCCGAACGACCCGCAGACAGACCGTCCTCCCTGTTTCGTACGCTACTGAACGGAGACCAAGCCTCTCCGTTTATGCTCAAAAAAATCTATTATGACTTTGCGTTTAAGCCTCCGATCGATACGTGCCTGAATCAGCTGGCCTATTATTTCTTTCTGATCGTAAGGGAGCTTTCGCAGGGGACGGTTCCCCCCGGGACCTCTTATTTCATCAGCGGTTCTTTTCGCCGTATTTTCTTCCTGCTGGAAAATGAAGAGGTCACCACAATCACCATGCACCAGTTGGAAACGTCTGGCAATGAACTCCTGTTCTTCGAGGTTGATCAGCTATTCAACGAATGTCACGGACAGATTTCCCGACAGGAAATCGAAGACAAAACACATTATAACAGCGAATATCTGAATCGGGTTGTGAAAAAATACACGGGAATGACTCTGAATGAATACAAAAAGAGTTTTCTTATGAAAGAATCCGCGCGACTGCTGGCGGAGACAGATACAACCGTCGAGGAAGTGTGCCGTATGCTTGGCTACACCAACCGCACCTATTTTAATAAACTTTTTACAAAAACCTATGGTGTATCCCCCGGACAATTCCGTAAATCACATCACAGCCATTGACATAACCCGCGGTATCTACACTTCGCTACGGCCAGTGCCGGCAAAGCCGGCGGATTCCTTATGGTTCCGGCTACTTGACTCGTAGCTTCGCGGGAATAAACCAGGAGGCTTCCTATGAACAGAAATGACAGAGAATTACACAGCGACTGGGAGGAATCCTGGGAGCGCCCCGAACAGAATCAGGGAAATGGGCTCACTGCGGCTCAGATTTTGCTGATCATCCTTGCAGTGCTGCTTTTTGCGGCGCTGGTTGCAATGCTGGTTTTGTTTTTTGCCTGAGAGTTTGGAAGATTTGTAGCGGTCCGGCCGGAATTTGAGCCATGTTTTGGCGTTTTCATGGTTTGACTATTTACAAAAATGTGCTACAATAACCTGTAACGAACAGAATTTATATTTTACAGGTTCAAAATAGCAGGCTGTTCTGAACTGTACATATACAAATGACCGGCGAGGATGGCGGGCTCTTGGCGCGGATGCGCGGGTGCCAGGCCATTTTTTATGTACACGGCTGCGCAGGAATATTCTGACTGGCACCAGATGCGGCCTGCACAGAGGGGGAGGGGTCGGATAAACCGCCTCCTACTCGATTAATAATAGGAGGATTCACCATGGCAATTAGTGAGGCGGAAAAAAGATAAGGGACCTCAAGTTGACAGAGCTGGCCAGATACTGCCTGACCTCCAGTGAATTTGACCTGAACCTGTACGCGGAATACGATGTTAAGCGCAGTCTGCGTGAATCCGACGGAAAAGGTGTGCTTACCGGACTGACCGAGATCTCTGACGTCGTCGCATTCCGCACAGAAAAAGGGAAAAAGATTCCCGCAGACGGCGAATTGTATTTCCAGGGTTACAACATCATGGATCTGAAAGACGGATTCACAGACCGCCGGTTCAATTATGAGGAGGTCGTATATCTCCTGCTTTTTGGCGCCCTGCCGAACCGCCAGCAGCTGGATTCGTTCCTGGAGATTCTCGCGCAGTACCGCGAGCTGCCGAATAAATTCGTCCGCGACGTCATTATGAAAGCGCCCAGCCAGAACCTGATGAATGCGCTGCAGAAAAGCGTGCTGACGCTCTACTCTTACGATGATAACCCGGATGATATTTCGATCCCGAATGTGCTCAAGCAGAGCTTGTCGCTGATCGCCACACTTCCGCTGATTTCCGTATACGCGTACCACGCGTATCAGCACTACAACAACGATGAAAGTCTCGTCATCCGCTATCCGGATCCGAAGCTTTCGACCGCGGAAAACATTCTCCGGACGCTGCGCCCAGACGGACAATACACGGAACTGGAAGCACGGGTGCTTGATATCGCGCTCGTGATTCACGCGGAGCACGGCGGTGGTAACAACTCCACGTTCACTACGCACGTTGTGACTTCCACAGAGACGGATACCTACTCTGCCATCTCCGCGTCGCTCGGCTCTCTGAAGGGGCCAAAGCACGGCGGCGCGAACCTGAAGGTCGAGCAGATGTTTGCCGATATCCGGGAGCACGTAAGAGACTGGGAAAATGAAGACCAGCTGCGCGATTATCTGCAAAAAATCATCCGCGGACAGGCTTTTGACGGCCGCGGTCTGATCTATGGCATGGGGCACGCGGTCTACACCCTCTCCGACCCGCGAGCAGTAATTCTCAAAGAATACGCAAAAACACTCTCCGAGGCCAAAGGCCTGACCCGGGAATTCGCCCTCTACGAAAATGTGGAACGGCTCGCCCGGGAAGTGCTGACCAGCGAAAAGAATCTGCACAAGCCGATCTGCTGCAACGTCGACTTTTACAGTGGATTCGTCTATTCGATGCTGGGCATTCCAAGGGAGCTCTTCACGCCGATCTTCGCCATCTCCCGAATGGCCGGCTGGAGCGCGCACCGCATGGAAGAGCTGGTCAATGGCGGCAAAATCATCCGCCCGGCCTACAAATACGTCGGACATCATGTGCCGTATCTGCCGCTTGAGAAACGCTAAATTACAAAAAACAGCCTGTGCGCAGAAAGGCGCCAGGCTGTTTTTTCTGTTACAGGGCGTTTCCGCCCCGCTGCTTCTTGAAGATTAACCAGTTCGCGAGTGTGTGCGAGGCACACTTTTTTATTCCGTTTCGCTTTCCGCTTCTCCGGTTTCTGTCTCTTTTACCGCTACAGCCACCTCATCCGCGTCCTCATCCATCACCTCAACGGTCTCTGCGTCTGTCGCATCCTCGTCATCCGCTTCTGTCGCATCTCCCACCTCAGTTGCGTCCTCTGTTTCCGTTTCTGTCTCTTCCTCTTCTTCCGCGATCAGATCATACGCCGAATATCCAAGGAGCGTCGTGACAATATCACTGGAGAGGGTATGCACCTGCGTGGAGCCCTTGAGACGCACGTAATAATCGCCGCTGGAATCCGTATCCCCGATCAGGAAGGTGACCGTCTGTTCAATGGTTTCCACACTCTCCCCGGTCTCTGTCTCGGATTCCTCCTCGCTTTCCACCTCAGAAGCTGACGCCTCTGTCTCTGCATCTTCCGTCTCGTCCTCGTCTGACTCCACTTCTTCCTCGTAAGTAATCGTCAGTGTCACCGCCGGTTCCTCCAGGCCATAGGCAGAAAAATCACTGCAGTTGTGCTCCAGGTAGTCCACGTATGCCAGTCCAGCAACGGTACTTGTCAGGGTATCTGCTTCATCCGCATCCGCCTCCTCGTTTTCACTTCCCGTATCCTCGCTGACACCGCTCACCATCCAGACGGCGTCTTCGATATAGAGGTCATAGTTCTCTCCGTCAGCCGTCTCCACGGAAATTCCCGTAATCGCCGATGCCTGCAGCGTCGGCAGTTCTTCGCTTTCCGCATAGTCATAAATATCGTCGGAAAATCCTTCACGCAGATCCGTCGCTATCGTATAAACAGTGGCCGTATCCTCGTTCAGCATCAGATAATCGTTTCCGGTCGAATCGTTGTTATCACCGATCGTGACAATCGTCACTTCCCCATCCTCGTCTGTCAGCGTGATGAGGTTCTGCGGGTCGTCAAAACCGTATTCCGACACATCCTCGATTTCCGTCAGTGTCCGCAGCGATTTCAGCTCCGAAAGTGCGGAAAGCGGGGAAAGCAGGGCGTCCCCATCTACCGGGAAGGTTGCATCATCGTCCTTCTGCCAGGTACCGTCATCCTGCAGGGTAAATGAGGTCTCTTCGCCGTCAATCAGGAAGGAAACCGCCGTAAGTGTGGAAGTATCCACCTCCAGAATCGTCTCCCCCGCTGCGGCCTCTTCTTCGGCCTCCTCCGTCTTCTGATTGTACGTTTTCAGTCCGAAATAGGCACCGCAAAGAATAAAAATCACCACCACACCGGCCAGCAATTTTACACTTTTTTTCTTTATCATTTATACAATCCTCCGTTACCATATGCTAAGGTTCTGTCGGCCAATCATTCCTGCATCTTACACTGTCTAAAACGTGAATCGCAAGTTCCAAAGCCGCAGCCCACTACGGTTGCGGCTTTGGAACCTTGTACGATTGCGCTCACCGTTTTCTCCGGCTCAGCCATACGCCAAGTCCGAGAAGCAGGATCAGCGCCGGAAGAATGATGGTCGTCACCGCGCCCCAGAAGCTTACGGAAGCAGCCGTCAGAGTCAGGTAATCTACTACCGTACTCTTAGAAGGAACCGATACGGAACTCTCCTGATTGCACGCCCAGCTTACGACATTGGCAATCAGCTGATAGTTCCCGCCGGACACGGCCTGATTGATGGAATCGTTGACAAGTGCGGAAGAGGTAAACACCGCCAGTCTGGTTTCTGCTGTATCCGCCTCTTCTTCGGTCTCCGTTTCAGACTCCTCTTCGGTCACATCCTCCACTTCCGATGCATCTTCTGCCTCGGTCGCGTCTTCCGCCTCGGTCTCCTCTTCTGTTTCTTCCGTTTCCTCTTCGGTCTCCGTCTCAGTTTCCACCTCAAGCGTATCCACCCAGCTGTCAAAATCCAAAGTGTCATCGACAGAAGCCGTATCCTCCAGCAGCTCGTCAGTCAGCTCGACACTCTCTGTTATAATCACGCCCAGGTCAAACGGTCCGCTGATGTCGTCATCTTCCTGTGAATAAGTCGTCATATTCTGCACGTCAACCTTGGAATAAGCAGCGCTCGATGTGGTGAGTACGCTCTCAATCGTCAGCGTATCTCGCGCGTCGTCCAGCGTCTCAATGCCCTGCGCCGACGCCACCATAACATAGTTTCCGCTCTCCGCGAGATCCGATGATACATCCGTGCTGTTAATATCCGGCAGCAGGTAGTAGAGATACTGTGAATAGTAATAATTCGGATTGCCCTCAAACACAATACCTTCAACCAGCTCTACCCCATAATATTCCATGACGGTAGCCAGGTTCGGCAGTTCTTCGGTCGTGTAATCCGTAATAATAATCACACTTCCGCCCCGCCGCAGGTAATTCAGAATCATCTGCGCTTCCGTGGTCGAAATGTCAGACATCGGAGAAACGATCATCAGGCAGTCCGCGTCCTCCGGCACCCCATCAGAGGTCAGAAGGCTCAGCTCTTCGATCTCAATATTTTCCTTCTCAATTGAAGACACCATGGAATCGGTCAGCTCCAGCTCACTGTGTCCGGTCAGAGTGTACAGCTTCGGAATATCATCACTGATCAGGGCGGAAATCGCGCTCGTAATCAGGCCTTCTGCGTCAAACCCGGTCGTCGAGCTGGAAAACGTATAATAGCTGAATTCCGTCTCATACATGTCATCGTAGGAAATCACCTTACTGTTATCCCCGCATACGATGATCACACTATTATCTGACAGAGTCTCATCTGTATATTGCGACGTAAACTGCGGGTACAGCACCGGATCCTTTTCCACTACCGTAATGTGTGAAGAAAGATCCTCATAGCGTTCCAGCAGCCTGGATACATACGAATCCCGGTTCCCGTCTTCCAGAATATAGTAAATTGTAATATCCTCCGTCAAGCTTTCCACCAGCTCCTTCGACGTATCTGTCAATACGGAAAGCTGCAGGCCGCTCAGGTCAATCTGCGTATACTGCGACGGAATCTGGGCAACGATCATATTGATCATGATCACTGCCACAATCACGATCACCGATAACGCAATGCTGTAAGAGCCATGCTTCAGCTGACGCAGATTTTTCCTCTTTTTCCCTTTTTCTTCTTTGATATCATTTTGCGTTTCCATTCGCGTTTCATTTTGCTTTTTGCTCATTTTTCAGTCCCACCTCCGTCTCAGCTCCAGCGTCTCTTCTGAATCGTCTCAACGGTCAGATAAAGAAAAAGCCCGATCACAGAGAGATAATAAACAATCCCGTTCACATCAAAAATACCGCTGTAAAAGTTCGAAAAATGGTTGGAAAGATCAAATACACTCAGCACATCCTGTATCAGGCCCTCATAAAGAGTACTGTTTACAACATAGACAGCAACCGCCGCAGCTGCTCCCGCGATCAGGCAGAGCATCGAAACCAGCGTGCTTTTTACAATATTGTAAACCAGCATCGCAGCCAATGCGATCAGCACCAGAATGATCAGAAATGAGCCAGTCGCTGTATCTGGAAGCAGAGAGGAAATTCCGTCAATCACATAGCTGACAAACAGGAGAAGAAACGTGAGCACTGCTGCGATTACCTGACTCTCTGTCACAGACGATACGAAAAGTCCAATCGCCAGGAAGCTGCAGCCCATCAGAAAAAATCCGAACATCGCGGTATAAGTCTCGCTAAAATAAACCGTGCCAAACTGTGACAAAATAAGTGGATAAAGTGCCATAATCAGCATCGGAATCAGAAAAATGGTCGCAAGGGCAAGAAATTTCCCCATCACAATCTCTGTCACCGATATCGGCGCGGTCAGAAGCATCTGGTCGGTCTTCTGCTTCTGCTCTTCCGAGAGGACGCGCATCGTCAGGATCGGCACCGCAATCATAAAAACAAACAGAATGCAGGAAAGCACATAGGCGAATTTCGGCCAGCCAACGGACAGATTATAGTAGGTAAAATAAATACCTGTCACGACCAGCAGAAATGCCATAAACACATAGCCTATCATGGAAGTCAGAAAGCCCCGGACTTCTTTTTTATAAATCGCTATCATTCTTCCTCACTCCTTCCTGCCGAAGAGGCATCCTGCGCATTCGAGCTGTATTTCAGAGCGGCTTCCCCATCGTCTCCATTCGCTCCGACCATTACATCAGCCTCATAGCCCGTTTCCGCTTCCTCTGGCACACCCGGCTCATCCTCCATCTCCGCTCCGGCCGGGCGGATTGCCTCCAGCTTTTCCTCTTTCTTTTTGGATTTTCCGCCAAGCCCAAACCGGCGCTTTTTCTTCTCAGCCGAAGCCTTCGGGTGATCCTCCGTCAGTTCAAGGAAGACATCCTCCAGCGATACGTGCGTGTGCTGCATCCGCAGGATCGGCGTTTGCTTCTGTGCACAGAGATAAAAAATCTGCTCCCGCAGATCCTTATCCGCTCCCGTTTTGATTGTAATATCGCATGCGCCCGTCTCCGCCGAATCCTTAACGGTAATTGACTGCACACCAGAAAGTGTTCCAAACATTCCCTTCGCATCAGCTGCCTTCGCGCGAACCGTCAGCTCCAGGGAACCGGAGCCACGCATCAGACTGGTCAGGTTCTCCGGCGTATCGCTTGCCACCAGCTTTCCATGCGCAATGATCATAATATGGTCGCAGATCGCACTGATTTCAGAAAGAATATGAGAGCTTAATATCACTGTGTGCTTCTGCCCAAGGCTTTTGATCAGTTCACGGATCTCAATAATCTGCTTCGGATCCAGGCCTACCATCGGTTCATCCAGAATAATGATATCCGGATATCCGAGAATTGCCTGCGCCAGACCGGTCCGCTGCCGATAGCCCTTCGACAGGTTGCGAATCAGGCGGTTCTGCATTTCCGTCAGCCCGGTCGTCTGTATTACTTCGCCAATCATGGCTTCCCTCTCGCTTTTCGGCAGCTTCTTCAGCTCCGCCGCGAACCGTAAATACTCCAGCACCGTCATCTCCGGATACACCGGCGGAATCTCAGGCAGATATCCGATACACTTTCGCGCTTCCTCCGGCTCTTCCAGAATATTATGTCCATCAATTAAAACTTCTCCGAAGGTTGGCGCAATATACCCGGTCAGAATATTCATCGTCGTCGTTTTTCCTGCGCCATTAGGCCCAAGAAACCCGTAGATCTGACCCTTTTCTACGGTAAAAGTTAAATCATCCACCGCGGCATTCTGGCCGTAGCACTTTGTAAGATGTGTTACTTCAATCAAGACATTCACACTCCTCTTCCACATAGTATGCATGGATATATTCGTTTTATTGTAGGAAATGATTGTGTCCATTTCAGGAATAGATTGTGTCCATTTTGTGGGCAATCGCTCCGGAAATTGGAAAAGCGGATTGCCGCATCTGTCCGCCTGTGTTATAATGCTCCCGGAATCCACATGTCCCTGTTTCCGAAACCACCCGGTAGCACCCATGTGTAAAACAAAGCACCTGTAACCGCTCATGATATCACAATTTTACAGACCCTTTATTCCTTTATAGAAAAGAGACAAAAATGAGCCAGAATATTTTTTTAATCGGATTTATGGGCGCCGGAAAGTCCACAGTCGCGCGGGAACTTCGCGATCACTATGGCATGCGCCTGATTGAAATGGATGAACAGATTGAAACACAGGAAGGACGATCGATCTCTCAGATCTTCGCTGACAATGGTGAAGAATATTTTCGCGCGCTGGAGACCAGGCTGCTTCTATCCTTAGAGGGTGAGTCAAATACCGTCGTCTCCTGTGGCGGCGGCGTCCCCATGCGTGAAGAAAATGTCGCGGCCATGCGCCTGAGCGGAAAAATTATTTACCTCTGCGCAACCCCGGAGACCATCTACGAGCGGGTCAAAGACTTTCACAATCGCCCGCTGCTAGAAGGAAATATGAATGTAGACTACATCAAAAACCTTCTGGCGCAGAGAATCCCGAAATATCAGAGCGCCGCGGACATTACAGTCGCCGCCGACGGCAATGATGTGCGCGCAGTCTGTGAGGAAATTTTGCAAAGTATTATGTAAGGTTATCGAGCAGGAGGCAGCTTGTCGGCTCCTGCCCGCACGCGCGGGCCGGGTGCGGCTTAGCCGCAAAACACCTTGCCCGGCCCTGCGCATCAAAAAAGCCAGCGTCCAACTCCTCCAAAGGAAATCTGGACATCTGGCTTTCTCTGCATTTCTTCAATGTAAAAGCTTTTTCCGTCAGCTTTATCTAAAATAAAGGGAATTCCATCTCAGCTCGTTCTTAAGACTGCGAATCGTCGTGTCTTTGTCAATTAGAACGGTCTCAATTCCCATCGCCGCGCCCCAGTCTTCCATCTGCTCCGCGGTCAGGTCATATGAGAATGCCGTGTGGTGCGCGCCGCCCGCAAGGATCCACGCCTCCGCGCCGGTCGCCAGGTCGGGCTGCGGGGTCCAGAAGTTGGTCGCTACCGGAAGCTTCGGCATCGGCTTCTCTACCTTCTTGCAGTCAACCGCGTTGATGATCAGACGGAAACGGTTCCCCATGTCGATCAGAGACGTCGCGATACCCGGGCCTTCTTTCGCAGTAAATACCAGGCGGGCAGGGTCTTCACGGTCACCCATGGAAAGCGGGTTCACTTTAATGCTGATCGGCCCCTCAGAAATGCTCGGGCAAACTTCAAGCATATGCGCCTCCAGGACGCCTTCCTTGCCCGGAACAAGGTTGTAGGTATAGTCTTCCATGAAGGAAGTACCCTTTGCGTTCGGGACATTCTGTGTCATAATCTTCATCAGACGAACCATCGCTGCGGTCTTCCAGTCTCCCTCACCGCCAAAGCCATAGCCCTTTTCCATCAGGCGCTGAATCGCCAGACCCGGCAGCTGCTGCAACGCACCAAGATCACCAAAGTGTGTCACGATCGCCTGATAATTTTTCTCTTCCAGGAAACGCTCAAAACCGATCTCGATCTGTGCCTGCACCGCTACATGCTTCCGGAATTCGGCCTCGTCTCTCCCTTCCAGGAGAATCTGATATTTATCGTAGTATTCTTCTACCAGCGCATTGGTGTCCGCCTGTGATACGGCCTGCACCGCCTCTGCGATCTCATTCACCGGGTAAGCGTCAATCTCCCAGCCAAATTTAATCTGCGCCTCGACCTTGTCGCCTTCGGTCACAGCCACATTTCTCATATTGTCCGCAATGCGCATCACGCGGATGTGGCTGCTCTCCATAATTCCCACCGCCGTACGCATCCAGGAAGCGATCTTCTCCTGCACCTTCTGGTCATTCCAGTGGCCAACAATCACCTTGCGCTCAATACCCATTCTGGTAACGATATGGCCGTACTCACGGTCTCCGTGTGCAGACTGATTTTCATTCATGAAATCCATGTCAATCGTATCGTACGGAATTTCCTCATTAAACTGCGTATGCAGGTGAAGCAGCGGCTTGCGATATTCCTGTAATCCGAGAATCCAGGACTTCGCCGGTGAAAATGTGTGCATCCAGGTAATAACACCCGCGCACTCCTCATCCGCGTTTGCTTCATTAAATGTCTTGCGGATCACCTCATTCGTGATCATGGTCGGCTTCCATATCACCTCATACGGAAGCACCCCAGATTCATTCAACTTGCTCACAATGATCTTCGAATGCTCCGCCACCTTTGCAAGACACTCATCCCCGTAAAGATCCTGTGATCCGGTCGCAAACCAGAATTTGTAATTCTTTGCAGCTTTCATTTTTAATTCCTCCTTCTCTTAGCCGAGTCATCTCCACACCATTTTGCTTCGGCTTTATATATAGTAAACGACGTAAATCGTTTTACTTTCTCTGCCATCATACCCAATTTTCCATCCATGCATGTACCAGCTGCGGCCACACCGCGACCGCTGCCTCTGTCCAGCCGCCATCCGCGGAACCCGTCAGGCGGTTCGCGAGCGACAGGCCATGCCCACCCTTTTCGAAAAGATGGAACTCTGTCGGAATATGGTGATTCACCAGCTCATTCACCAAGAGCAGCGAATTCTGCACAGGAACACAGTCGTCCTCACAGGTATGCCATACAAATGTCCGTGGAACCTGTTCTCCCACACAAAATTCCAGCGACAATTCTTTCTTTTTTTTCTCATAATCAGCACCAAGGAGGCTGCGGAAGGAACCTTCGTGCGCATATGCCCCGGACGAAATAACCGGATAACAGGGAATCAGGTCATTCGGCGAAAGAACAGCAGGGTCAAACCCAAGCTCCTTCGTGATGAAGGCACTGTTCCCGGACAGCGCGTTATTAGGCGCCAGATGGCCGCCTGCGGAAAATCCTGAAACCACAATTTTCTTCGGGTTGACATGCCATTCACCCGCGTTTTCACGGATCACGGCTACCGCCCTGCCAAGCTCCAGAAGCGCCGTCGGATACACAGCCGGTGCCACAGAATAACGGAGCACCGCCGCATGATAGCCCATCGCCAGATACTGCATCGCGATAATCTCCGCCTCCCGGTCAGAAGTATATTCATAGCCGCCGCCTGGACAAATCACTACCATCGGACGCTCTTTTATCGCAATCGCCGGTGAATCATCCAGAATATACAGATACAGCGCCGCGTAATTCATGGAATCCTTGTTTTTGATATCAATCTTTTCATATTTCATGATTCTGATGTTCTCCTTTCTGCATTTCTTATACAGGTCAGCATGGAGCCGGGTATAATATAAGCCGTAGGATAGCCTTGCTCGCTTTGCAATCGAGCAGGAGGCGGCGTGCCAAGTCCTACTCGCCCGCGCGGGCTGCGTCCGGCGTCAGCCGGAAAATACTTCTCGCAACCCTGTGCATAAAAGAAGCCCGCCGCCCCGGCTTTTCACACCGGCACAGCGGGCTTCCATCTAACAGTGCCAGTACTGTTTTCCTGCCTGCCTTTAAGCTTCTGTTTCGGTCTCCGTTTCAGATTCCGCCTCTGTCTCCGATACAGGCGCTTCTGTCTCGGACTCAGCAGTCGACTCCTCTTCTGATGCAGTCTCAGATACTGCTTCCGTACCAGTCTCGGGTTCCGTCTCCGACTCTTCTTCCGTGCCTGTCTCGGATTCCGCCTCCGTCTCGGCTTCTGTCTCTTCTTCCTCATAGAGGCTCAGATTGATATCAATCGTAATCGTCGCATAGACGTCCTCATCTGTCGTAATCTCGCTGTCCTCTTCCCACTCTTCGTAGAGCGCTTCAATCGCTTCCTCCTTACGCTCTTCGACAATACTTTCCTTCTCTTCCTCGGTCGCCTCTTCATCAAACGCGCTGATCACTCGCACCACATAATACCCGCTCGTAGCCTCTACCGGGTAATCCACCAGAGTGTCGTCCTCCAGGTCATCCGTCGCAGTGATCAGGCTCTCCGATACTGCTGTGCTGTCTGCGCCAAATGTTGTCTCTGTCACCGACAGATCCTCGTCAACCTCTGCGGCTGCCTCCTCCAGATCCATGCCATCCTGCACCAGCGCAATGATCTGCTCCGCTTTATCATAAGCAGCCGCCATCGCCGCCACAGTCTCTGGATCTTCGGTTTCCGTCTCAGTTTCTGTCTCTTCTTCCGTCTCTTCCTCCGTATCCGCTTCCGATGCGTCTTCCGCATCTGATTCATCCTCAGCCGCATCGGCCGTCTCCGTCTCAGACTCCGTCTCATCAGCAGAAGTCGTCTTCACCGCGGTATTTCCTGTCAGAAGAGCTGTCTCAGACTCCGAATCAACCACCGTCTCTTCCTCCGTATCCACTGCCGTCTCTGCTTCTGTTTCCTCCGCAGCCTCTTCCCCGGTCTCACTCTCGGCGGCTTCTGTTTCGTCTTCCGTCTCTTCCTCGGTCTCGTCTTCCGTCTCAACGTAGGCATACTCCACCCGGCGCTTAGCCGCTTCCTCGTCCGAAACCTCCGTATCCACATCCGCGACCATAGCGACTTCCATCTTCGTCTGGATCGTAAGCAAAGTCAGATACTCTTCTACGATCTCCTGCGTCGCGCTCATGGCCTCCAGCGTCTCCTCATCATTCGCCTCAATGAACGCCGTTGCCGCTTCCGTGATCGCCGCTTCCTCGTCCTCAGTCAGCTCCACCTCATACTCTTCCATATGCTGCTTCGCCAGAATCAGCTCATGGAAGGTCTCCACACAGCTCTCAATCACCATATCACCGATCGTGTAATCTGTGCTATATTCATAGGAATAAGGATTGTCCCCAAAGTAATACTCATAGATCTCCTGCGTCTGCGCCTGTGAATAATGCACCGCAAACTTCAGAACACCTGCGGAAACCTCTTCCTCATTTATTGTCATAACCGTTGCGTCCGCGTCAAACGCAGATGATGTATCCTTCGAGCAGCCCGCGAGAGAAGTCGCCGCCAGGCTCGCACTCAAAAAATACACTGCTGCTTTCTTCCATACCTTATTCATTTTAAAGTACTTCCTCCATATAAAAATCTGCCATGCCACTGTCACAGGCGCAGCTTTTTCGTTCGCATCCATGCCAGCCGAAGTAAATCACCATGCTGCAATTTTCGCCGCACAATCGCACATAAAAGCGAAAAATTCCAAACATGCAATTACACTCGCCGATTTATTATAATCGTTTTCCGCGGATATCGCAATATCAAATTTATTTAAAAACGAAAAAACACGACAAATTTACAGCTTAGCCTCTGTGTTGATTTCCGACACCTCCCTCCCGGCCTCGCCGGCAGTTTCTGATATTACCTCCGAAATACCCTCCAGATTAGTCTCGGGTCTTCGACAGTTGAATTGAATTGAAAATGCCTCAAAGCCTTGATTTAGG
>JAJBUL010000227.1 GCA_020860365.1 Clostridiales bacterium
ATCTCACGAAAGTTCAAAATCTCAGTCCGTCTTCTCCACCCCGTGAATAGTAACGAGTATATCAGATTCCTTCGAAAAAATCAAATGTAGCTCTTGACATTACTTTTATATGGCAATATAATGTATCTACTTGAATTACATTAAGGAGGTAATTTTGATGCAGACTTTAGAAGCGATTGCAAAAAGAAAATCAACACGGGATTTTGACCCGGATAAGGCAGTTTCTGAGGAGATTATTGATACGATTGTAAAGGCAGGCTGCCAGGCTCCGATTGGCGCGAATAAGAGGGACTCTCTTCATCTGACAGTGTGCCGGAATAAAGAAATCTTAAATGAGATCAACCAGATCACCGCTGCTGCCATGAAAATGGAGCCCAGAGATTTCTTCTATGCCGCACCTGCCGTGATCATTGTTTCCGCTTCAGAGAAACAGATGGCGCCAGGGATTGAATATGCGAACGCCGCATGCGTGATTGAGAATATGCTGATCGCCGCGACGGACGCCGGTGTAGATAACATTTATCTTTGGGGTGGTGTGCAGGCTCTGGCAAAGAACGCGGACCTGTGCGCGAAGATGGGCATTCCGGAAGGCTTTAAGCCGGTTTCCGCAGCAGCACTCGGATACAGCAAGAACGGCAGCGCCGAGGCACGGGAATTATCAGTCTCCCTGTCAGTAAATTACATCTGAAATAATCATTGACGAAATGCGGCACCCACCAGAGATCACACCTCTCTTTGATGGGTGCTGCTTTTTCATATATGTTAAGAATACCCGAAGGACAGGCAAGGCTGCCAGAGGCAGGTTTTGTAATTATCCGAACTTAAAAAAGGAGGACATCATGAAAACACTGATTGCTTATTATTCAAGAGGCGGTGCAACAAAGAAAGCAGCGGAAGGACTGCAAAAGATTACGAACGGAGAACTGTTTGAAATTAAAGGTGAGAAAAATTATGGGAATTATTTCACTGCACTCGGGGTTTCCAGAAAGGAATTCTCTGTGAATGAACTGCCAAAGGTCGTGGATCAGGTAAGGGACTTTGATTCCTATGACCGTATTCTGATCGGCTTTCCGATCTGGTACAGTAAATGCCCGCAGCTGATTCTGTCCTTTATATCGCTGTATGATTTCAGTGGAAAAGAGGTCTACCCTTTCTGCACCAGCGGAATGAGCGGCCCTGAAACTGCGGTAGAGCAGCTTAAGAAGGCCTGTGCCGGTGCGAGAGTCCATTCAGGCCTGCGCTTAAATAAGATTGATGAAGAAACAGTCAGGAAATGGCTCGAATAAAGCAGCCTTTATGATCTCCGAAGCGGCTCTGTTCCTTGTGTTCGGAGCAATCGGCTATTACGGAGGCGTGCGATGATGTTATTTCATAAGCTGACAGAAAGGAAGGTTTTTTGAATGGATATTTCCAAACAGGCACTTCAATTGAAAAAGGCTTTGAACGAGAGCCGGTATACCGTTGCCATCACCGGCGCCGGGATATCCTTTTCCGCAGGCGGTATGAACTTTGACCATGAAAATGTGGCGGAGCTTATGCCGCTGGCTTCAGAGGATACGCTTAGGAATGAGCCGGATAAATATTATAAACTGCTTGATCACGCTTTCCTGCATTCCATGTTTGCCAATGAACCGTCCTATGCGCATAAAGCACTGAGAAGTCTGGAGATCAATGGACTTCTGCGGGGAATTATCACAACCAACGTGGACTGTATGCACACGATAGCCGGTTCAGAAAATGTGGCGGAAATCCAGGGGAGCCTTCAGATCAATCGCTGCACGAAGTGCGGCAAACATTTTGACGATTACCATATCTGGAATCAGGGAACCGTTCCCAAATGTGATGAATGCGGAGACGTGATCTGGACCTTCCCGTTCTACAGCGGTGTCGGACTTCATGAGGAAAGTCTGAAGAGAGCACAGGACTGGATTTCAAAAGCTGAGCTGATTTTAATAATCGGTGCTAACGGTTCCTACGGGAATGCGTATTTTAATTACAGGAAACGAGGTGCAAAAATCATCCAGATCAATCCGGGTGAAACAAATTTTGATTCGTATGCGTCCCTGAATATCCGTGCGGGCGCGGATGAGGTTTTCCGGTTGATTGTCTGATACACCTGGAGGCATATGAAATGTGGATTCGTATTTTTAAGGCCTGGCTCAAATGGCGAAAGGACTGGGATTCGTTATGCAACCGCTGTGGGAAGTGCTGCTATGCCCGTTCTGTCTGGGCCAAAAATCGTGTGTCAATTCATTTTGACGACCCATGTGAAAATCTGGATGTAGAAACACATCTTTGCAGGATTTATGAGGACCGTTTCCGCAAATGCAATCACTGCGGAAAAGTGAATCTGTTTACAGCATTATTTAATCCCACACTGCCAAATGACTGCGCGTACAGGCGGACATTCCGCTTATGGGATAAGGAGTAAAACAGGAGATAATAATAGAGGAAAAGTATGTTGAACGGGAGATACCGACAGATCGGATCAGCCCAAATATAATCGTGTAAGAATTCGAATCAGGGATGGGTGGACAACAGATGAGATGCGCAAATTATGTGGGATGTTCCTGCAGGAAGCTCATGGCTGATTCCATCAGAGGAAAAATAAAAAATGTCGGTGCATATCCCGCAGCTGTCGAAATCTTCTGCTTCGACGGCTTCGGGCTTTTTTATGCGCAGGGCCGGGCAAGGTGTATTGCGGCTAAAGCCGCACCCGGCCCGCGCGGGCGAGTAGGAGCCGACAGGTCTCCTCTTACTCATTTTGAAATAATGCCATGGCTGCGTGCTGTTGATTACACATTGATTTGTATTTGTCTGTGGAAGAATGGATGAATTTATGATAGTATTGCATCACGAAAGAAGCAGGACATCTATGAGGAAAGACTGTTGCTGCTCTGGCAGGAACAGAAGATAAAAGAATTATGGCAAATGAAAACGGAGAATGGATTATGTACGGAATGGACTGGAACGACCCCATGCGTATTCGCAGCTGGCGTGATTTGATCAGCTGGATCAATGAAATTGGCTTTCTTCCGCTGTTTAAGAACGAGATCGAGGGCTTTTCAGTAGAAGAGCATACCTCGAATCTGTTCTGGTGGACAGGAGATCCGGAACAGGACCCGTGGGAATGGCGGGAGCTGATTGCCAGAAGTCACGAGGTGGCAAAGGAGAGCCTCGCCATGCAAAATCGCGCTGAAGCGCGATGGCTCGGCCTAC
>JAJBUL010000284.1 GCA_020860365.1 Clostridiales bacterium
AGATGAGGAACCAAACACCTTAGATATCATCCCCACCCCGTGAATAGTAACAATCCGCGTATTTTGATCCTGGATGAAGCAACTTCCAGCATTGACACTCACACGGAAAGACTGGTACAATCAGGTATCGAGACCATGCTTCGCGGGCGGACGTCCTTCACCATCGCGCACCGTCTTTCCACGATTCGCAATGCGGATCGTATCTTTTACGTGGATGGAAATCACATCCTGGAGGCAGGCAGCCACGAGGAGCTGATGGCAAAGAAAGGATATTACTGGAGGCTGTATCAGAGTCAGTATGAGGGAGAAATCGCATGAAATTTTTTCATTTATCGGATCTGCACATCGGCCTGAAGCTGATGAACCGGGATCTGCGGGAGGATCAGGAATATATTTTGCGGCAGGTCACGGAAATCGCCGGACGGGAACAACCGGATGCGGTTGTGATCGCCGGGGATATTTATGACAAGGCTCTGCCTTCCGCGGAGGCAGTGGAGGTGTTTGACCGTTTTATCAGTGAATTGACGGAAGCGGTGCCGTCCGCGGTGATTATGATGATCAGTGGGAACCATGACAGCGCTCCGCGGGTCAACTGCTTCCGGAGCGTTCTTTCCCGGCAGAAGCTCTATATGGTAGGGCAGCCGCCGCGGACGGAGACAGAATATATAGAGAAGGTGACCTGCACGGATGTCTTCGGAAAAGTGAACTTTTATCTGCTTCCCTTTGTAAAGCCATCTATGGTAAAAGGGGTGGTCGGTGTTGATGAGAATGGAAATAACTTTTCTTACAATGAATCTCTGCGTCGGCTGATCGCGCGGGAAACGATTGACCAGAGTGAGCGGAATGTGCTGGTCAGCCATCAGTTCTACCTGCCGAAGGGCGTAGCCGCGGAGGATATAGAACGCATGGATTCGGAGATTCCGACGGTTGGTAATATTGACGCGATTGCTGCTGACGTTCTGGAATGCTTTGATTACGCGGCTCTCGGCCATATTCATAAGCCGATGAAGGTGGGAAATGAGCGTTTTCGCTACTGTGGGACGCCGCTTGCCTGTTCTGTCAGCGAAGCCGGACAAATAAAGGGGATTGTAATGGTGGAACTGGGAGCGAAATGTATTGGGAGTGAAGAGAAAGATGCGGAAAGTATCCGTGCTGGCCGGGAAGAAAATGGGGAAGAAACGAGTGAAGGCAGTAATAAGAACTGGGAAAGCATATATGAAAGCCGGAACGAAAGCTGGAAAAGTGCGAACGATAACCGAAAGGATGACAGAGAAAGCGCGGCATGCGAGGAGAATCTCGCAGAGAGAACTTGGGAATGTACGTTATCTGGCTGGCAGGGCGAAGCGTGTGCAGAAAAAATGGAGAAGACGGCGGAGGCTTGCGTTGGGGATGATCCGAACGCTGGTAAAGCTAACGAAGAGCTAAAAATAACAGTTCTCCCGCTCACCCCATTGCGGCAGGTTCGGATCATCAAAGGGTCACTGGAGGAGGTGCTTCGTCAGGCAAGCTCCGATTATGTTACGGTGATTTTGACAGACAAGATGGATTTGGAAGTGATTGATATGCAGGAGCGGCTGCGTCTGGCATTCCCGAATCTGCTGGAGATTCGCCGGGAGCGTGTGCGTGCGGCAGACTATGGCGCGGAACGCTATGTGGAGGAAGACATGGATCCATATGAGCTGTGTTGCGCGTTTTTAAAGGATGCGGATGAGGCAGAGAAGGAAATTCTGAAGGATGTGATCCGCACGGTGCAGGAAAGGCAGGTGGGGTGAAATGCGTCCGATAAAGCTTACCATGCGGGCATTTGGCTCTTATGCCAATCTGACCACGATCCGCTTTGACGGCCTGAATCAGAACCTGTTTCTGATTACGGGGGATACCGGCGCGGGCAAGACGACGATATTCGACGCCATCGTATTTGCGCTTTATGGGGAGACGGCGTCATCTGTTAATAAAAAGGACGGAGTTGTGCTGCAAAGTCAGTTTACGCCCTTCGATCAGGAGCCGTTTGTTGAACTGACGTTTTCTGAAGGGGGAAATATCGGGGAAGCTCTGAGTAATCCGGCGCGGGCAGAACGCGCCGCGAGGAAGAATCGCCCCGCGATTGGCGGTGTCGGAGAAGCTTATGGATGTGAGACCCCGGTTTACACCGTGCGCCGGGTGCCGCGGCATCTGCGCCTGCTGACCCGCGGCGCGGGGAAGGGCTCGGCTACGCGCGAGGTTACCGGAAGCGTGTCGCTGACTATGCCGAATGGGATGGACTATCCGGCAAAGGAGATAGACCGAAAATTAGAGGAGATTGTCGGGCTTACCAAAGCGCAGTTTATGCAGGTGGCTATGATCGCGCAGGGGGAATTTATGGAGCTGCTTCGCGCGAAATCCGATGATAAAAAAATAATTTTCCGGAAGCTGTTCCATACGGATCTGTATCAGAGGATTGAAGAGGAGCTGGCGAACCGTAAAAAGGAAAAGGAAAAAGAGATCGGCCAGATTCGGTCGGTTTGCCAGATCGAGGCAGGGCTCATCAGAATTCCGGAAACTTATGAGAAATATTTCGAGACCAATCAGCTGAAAAAACAGATCGCCAATGGGGAGATGACAATTCTGGAACCGTTTCTGGAGGCACTGGATGAGCTTTGCGGGTACCTGGAAAAAGAGCAGGAAAAGGCGAAAGCGGAGTACGGGGAGGCAAAGACACAGCAGAACGGGAAGCGGGATGCTTACACGGAGGCGCAGAACCTGGCAAAGCTTTATGAACAGCTGGAAATGGCGCAAAAAGACCTGGCGGAATGTGAAGCGCAGGAGGAGGAAATAGCCAAAGCGCGAATGCTGGCAGAGCAGCTGCGTGCCGCGTATGAAATTCGGGGTGAATATCAGAGATATTGTGATGCCAGGTCTGCCGTGGCGGCATCCAGAGGGAATCTGGCAAAGCTTCAGGAAGCGCTTCCTGCACAGGAGATTTGCCTGCGGGAGGCGGAACAGGAGCAGGAGCGGCAAAAGCAGCTTTTGGAGCGGCAGCAGGCGGAAACTGCCCGGATCGAAGAGCGTGTGAAGCAGGCGCTGGAGGTTTTTCGGAAAATCGCAGAGGCGGATGCGGAAATACAGGAGCGGGAAAAATCGCGGAAAGCGGCACAGAAGAAGGCAGTGGATGATCAGAACCGCCTGGAAAAACTGGAAAAACAGGAGCAGGCGTGGCGTGACGAGGAGCGGGAGCTCGGCGATACACCGGAGCTGCTTGTCAGCTGTATCGGTCATGAGACAACCTTTGCCCGTATGGCGGAGAGTTTAAATGAGGTAACAACGCTTCAGAAAAAGGAAGAGGCGCAGGAGAAAACATGCGCGGAGCTGAAAGTGCAGTATCAAAACGCGGATCAGGCTTACCGGGAGGCCAGAGCCTGGTATGAGAAGGCCCGGAGTCTGTATTTGGATGAGCAGGCGGGACTGCTCGCGCAGGAGCTCAAAGACGGTCAGCCCTGTCCGGTCTGCGGTTCTCTGGAGCACCCGGCGCCCTTTCAACCATTCTTTCGTTTGGCAAATGCAGATATCCTGCCCGAAAAACAGGTGCGCAGCGGGAATATGGAATCTTTGACACAGGAGATACTCAATGAACTGGAGCGCGATGCAAATGAGAAGGGAGAGCATCAGCAGGAGCTTGCCGCAGCGGCGCAGTCGGCAAATGAGCGACTGAAGGAAAGACAGGAATCTCTGCTGCGGGAGCTTTCAAGGCTTAGGCAGGAGGTGAAAGCGGCAGTTGATGCCATGGTTGATATGCAGGCTTTTGCTTATCGCGACATATCGGAACAGCAGAAGATGTCCGCAATATCTCAGAGTAAGATCCCAAGACCGCAGGAGATGCCCGCATTGTCTGGGGAATATTCATCTGTGGAGACTCATCAGGTGATTTCATGGGCGGGAGAACAGATTGCCTTCTGGCAGCGGAAGCTTGGTGAAGAAAAAGCCAGGCTGGTGGGACGAATGTCACAGCTGGAAAAAGTCCGTCAGCAGCGCTCCGGGATGGAGGAGAAGAAAAAGAAATTGCGTGAAGCGGCGGAGACTGCCAGAAATGCGTTGGCGAAAGCCCAGGCAGATCTGGAAGGTAGCGTAAAGAAGCGGGAAACCCTGGATGAATCCGGTGTATTTCGTACAGAAGATGAGGCAAAAAGCGCGCTTCGCGCGGCGAAAAACGCGCAGAAGCAGCAGGAAGCTCTCAGCAACACCGCTTCGGATTCGGGGAAAAAAGCGCGCGAAGTGAGAGATCATACGGTAGCTCTGATCAAAAAATACACAGAGGAGTTGCCGGAACAGGAGGCATTGTGTAAGCAGCGGCTGGAAGCCTACGAGGTCTGCAGGAAGCAAAAAAAGCTTGAAGAGGCGCAATGGCAGGCACTGGCAGCGGAGCACATGCCAGAGGAAGAGACTGCGCTGCGGGAGCAGATCGAGCAGCATACGCAGAGAAAGGTTTCCGCCGGAAGCCGAATAGAATCTGTGAAAGAAGCCATCGGCGACCGACACAGACCGGATGCGGAGCTTTTGGAAAAGGAACTGCGGGAGGCAGAACGCATTACGGCCGAAGTAGAAACAAGGCTTGCCAGTATTCGGGAAGACGCGCAGGCAGATGAACGCACCCGAAAGACACTTACTTCGCAGCTTGGCGAGCGGCGGCGGATTGTGGAAGAGCATACCAGGCTGGATACCCTTTATCGACTGGTATCTGGTAATGTCACAGACAGCCGGATGGATCTGGAAACATTTGTGCAGCGTTATTATATGGAACGGATTCTTCACGCTGCCAACCGCCGTTTTCTGGAAATGTCTGGCGGTCAGTTTGAACTGCGCATGGTGGATGCCCAAAAGGCAGGCAAAGGAAAAAACCGCGGCCTTGATCTGATGGTTTATTCTGCTGTGACCGGAAAAGAGCGCGAAATACGTACCCTCTCCGGTGGCGAGTCCTTCATGGCCGCACTTTCCCTGGCGTTGGGAATGGCCGACCAGATTCAGCAGAGCACGGCCGCCATCCATCTGGATATGATGTTTATTGACGAGGGCTTTGGCTCTCTCGACGAATATTCGAGAGAACAGGCCGTCCGCGTCCTGCAGGAAATGGCGGGCGGCGACCGGCTGATTGGGATCATTTCCCATGTGACCGAGCTGAAACAGGAGATTGATGACCAGCTGATTGTCACCAAAGATGAGCGTGGAAGCCACGTCAGGTGGCAGATTAGTTAGAAAAACGCCTGTGTTGTCGGCTGCGCCTGGCGTAAGCTGGAAATATTCCTTATGCAACCGTGCGCATAAAAGAAAACCTCTTCGCATATATTTTGGAAAACGCACTTGTGGTCGTCTGCTGTAAGTTTTCGTTACTTGTCAGGCCCGTACCACGCACTTGCTGCGGGGTGACGAGTGAAAACGTAGTGTTAACGATTTTTCACAACAGGCTGGTTGCGAGCAGCGAACGATTTCCAAAAGGATGCGGGGAGGTTTTATATCTCAGAATACAGGCGGTTTGTCGCTTATTTTTCTGAGTACATAGATTGAAAAAAGCAGGGGAACGCTGGTTTTGCCAAGGTGGAATTGCGCAATGGAATGTGGCGCATTCTGTTCCGGCTGACCCTTCCGGATACGCCCGAACCGCCGGTGCGGGTGCATGGCTTTGTCCGTGAGCAGGGATACTTGTCGGAGTTTCCACTGGGAACCATGAGCGAGGACAATTTTGGCCCGGAAGAGTGGGCCTGGCGCGCGGACGCACCGATTGGTTCCGGAAAATACTATTTTGCAGAGATGACAGGTATTCGGATTCAGAGCGGGGACGGGAGGGCCTTTCTGACCGTTTGGGATGATGAACCGGTGGAGATCGATCGATTTGTCAGTGAGATTCCCGAACAGATGAGGGAAGCGAAGGCACGTCAGAAGGTTTCAGAAAAGCCGTTGGAAGAACTGCGCGAGCCAAATGCAGAAATGTCTGTGCAGAAATCATTGGAACAGCCGGAAGTGGAAATGTCTGCGCAGAGTTCATCTGAGTTGCCAGAGATGAAAATGCCGGTGCAGAATACGTTGGAACAACCGGAGGTGAAAATGTCTGTGCAGAATTTGCCGGAACCTCCTGAGTCGGCAGTATCCGAGCAAGCGTCGCCTGAGATGGCAGGGGAGATTCCGACCAGGTTGCCAAAGGAGGTTTCGCCGGAAAAGTTGTATGAGATGCGGCTGCGAGCCGAAACAAGTGAAAATGCTGCTTTCGTGCAGACAGAGAATCCGGCCGAAGCTCTTCTGCGGAGACGCCAGCCATTTCGTCCGTTTGGGGATGAGGAGTTCTTTGACTGTGTGCAGATCAAATTATGCGATTTGCTGCCGCTTCAGCAGGAAGGCTGGCAGGTGGGAAGAAGCAATTTTCTGCAGCATGGCTATTATCTTTACCGTCATCTCCTGCTGGGCAGGGCAGAGGGCGGGCGGTATGTAGTCGGTGTACCTGGTTTGCGCAGCCAGCAGGAAGAATATGTAGCTCACACGTTTGGCTATGATCGGTTTAAACTGTCGGGTCTGCGCAGCTGTGGCCGGACATTTGGCTATTGGTGTCGGGTGTTGGAGGATTCAGGAATTGCGAAAGCGGTTCCGGATAAAAGTTCTTTGTAATATAGTCGAGTGTGATGTAAAAGGTTTTCATTGACGCGAAACGCGTACGTGACCGTGATTTTCAGATACTCAAGATTCGAAAAAATGGGAGACGGATATAATGGAAATACTTCATGGACGGGGAAAAACGATCGGCAGAGCGGTACTTGCGCTGGCGGTTGCATTCCTCACAACCATCATTTTACTTTTGGGATTTGCGTTCCTGCTTCTGAAATTGCAGCTGGATGCGGGAAAGACGGAGCTTGGTATCCTGGTGATCTATGTGCTGTCCTGTTTTGTCGGTGGATGGTACTGTGGGAGAAAAGCGGGACAGCGGAAATTTCTGTGGGGGCTTCTGACTGGAATCCTGTATTTCCTTCTCCTGCTGGCGGTGTCAGCGCTGGGAGAGGAAGCTTTGCAGCCTGCCTTGGCGAGAACGGCTATCGCGTTTGTACTGTGCGCGGGAGGAGGAACATTGGGCGGGATGCTGGCGTAACCAAAATGTTTGACATTTCTTATGATGTGCGATATAGTTATCGCGTTGCAAATATCATCCGCTAGGGGAGCACATCGCTGAGACTGAGCCCGCGAGGGTTCTGACCCTTAATACCTGATCCGGATAACGCCGGCGTAGGGAAGCAAAAAAGGCAAACGATGCCTGTCATGCCATGAGCGGACAGGCTGTCACGGTGTGATTCCTCCTTGCGCAAACAAAGAAAGCGGCGTATGTAATTGCCTGGTTACTATTCACGGCGAGCCTGACACTTGCTGTCAGGCTGCGCCAGAACACGTTGCGGCAATCGCGCGGCCTTCGTCCCTCATTGTAAGCAATGTGGGATATGAAAAGGGAGGATTTTTTTATGTCTATTGTAACTGCGGACGGTGGCCTGACCACCCTTGGATACGCTCTCTGTGCCATAGCTGTAATAGCCCTGGTGCTTGTGGCGTCGTTTCTTCAGAGCAAAGCGGGAGCGGCGAAAAAAATGTCGACGAAGCAGCTCGTGTATTGTGCGATGGCGATGGCGCTTGCGTTCGTTACCTCGTATATCAAAGTGTTCCACCTGCCTTATGGCGGCTCGGTGACTCTGTTTAGCATGCTTTTCATCTGCCTGATCGGCAACTGGTATGGCTTGAAGGTTGGTATTCTGACCGGCCTTGCCTATGGGATATTGCAGTTTCTGCAGGAGCCGTATGTGCTGAGCTTTTTCCAGGTGTGCTGTGACTATGTGCTTGCGTTTGCAGGGCTTGGACTGGCCGGAGTATTCTGGAAATCGAAAAACGGACTTTTGAAAGGCTACATACTGGGTATTCTTGTGCGCGGCGCATTCCATTCACTGGGCGGCTATCTGTACTGGATGGATTACATGCCGGACAACTTTCCGCAGGCGCTTACCGCGCTGTATCCAATCATCTACAATTACTCTTACATCCTGCTGGAGGGTGTGATTACGATTATTGTCATCTCCCTGCCGCCGGTCGCGAAAGCACTGCAGATGGTTAAAAAGAGCGCAGTGAAATAATCCTCTGGTTCCGGCTGCCGCGAAACTGCAGAGAGATGTCTTTTTCTGCCTCGATGAATTCTCCGTCAACGAGTACGTCAATGTAAGAGAGCATATCGTTTGTGACGTCTGTGAAAACACGGCCGTCGGGAATCAGGTCAACGTCATATAAATATCCGGTGTAGCACCAGATATCCTTTTTGGGATAGTGCTCCCGGATTTTTTTCATAAGGGCGGCCACTACCGGCTGATTTTCCGGCTCAAACGGCTCGCCGCCGAGGGCGGTAAAGCCCTGGATATAGTCGGGCGCGAGCGCATCCAGAATTTCATTTTCCGTCTCAGTCGTAAACGGCTGGCCATAATCGAAGCTCCAGGTCTCGGCGTTAAAGCAGCCCCTGCAGTGATGGCGGCAGCCAGATACAAAAAGAGAGACCCGGACGCCGGGGCCGTCGGCAATATCATATTTTTTGATCATTCCATAATTCATAATACAGTTCCTTATAAAATGTTTTTCTGCAAAGCGTCTGTGTTTATAATAATAATCTGATGAAACACTGTCAAGTTCCTTTCCTGAATTTTCATTCGGATCACTTTTTTTGCATGGTGCTTTTGAGACATGCTTTTGAGCAGGCTTGATAAGGTGCGTACGATTTCATACGCGTATTACGGCGTAGAAAAATTTAATACAGCAGAAATCGGCAAAAGGAATAAAATTATTGACATTTTGCTAAAAATGTAGTAAGTTAGTAATATAAAAAACGGTTTGCCTGCTGTATCCAGTGAATGGCGCACCATTCATTACCTGCAGAGAAAGGGGGAAAAGGAAAATGATTCATGAAACATTAAGTAACAGCGAGACCTATATTATGAAGGTCATCTGGTCCAGGGATGAGGATATTTCAGTGATGGATCTGGTTGACGAGCTTCGGGAACGGTACGAGAAAGACTATCAGCGTTCCACGATTGCGACGTTTCTGATCCGGTTAGCCAGCAAGGGCTTTGTAAGTACTTATAAAAAGAAGAAATATGCATATGTCCATGCGGAGGTGAGCGAGGCGGAATACAAAGCATATATTGCTCAAAACGAGACGGATTTCTGGTTTTCAGGAAAGGCGTCTGAGTATTTTGCGGCGCTGTGCAGTTCAAAGGAATTGACGAAGGACGAGGTGGAGCGGATTCGGGGGATGCTCGATGGGATGGACAATTAAGGTGACAGCAGCAATACTTCTGACAGAACTGACTGGAAGTACGCTTCTGATTTGCTGGTATTTTATAGGGCGTGTTCTGGATAAGAGGGGATATCTGAATATTCTTTATCCATTTTTGAAGTTGATTGCGTTTTTCTTTTTGTGCCCAGTTTCTTTCCTGGCTCTGTGGACTGCAGGTCACAATCGGCCCGGCTGGGGTGGCGTTCTGTTCTGGCCTACACCGACCATCAGTATTTGGGCAGAGGCAGCAGCAATTGTCTGGGGAATCGGTTTTCTGACAATGGCCGTATACTATGTTAGCGAGGCGGTTCGGGTCAGGCAGCGATTGAAGTCGCAAATTCGCTGCGACAGGAAATGTCAGGAGCTTTTTGAGGAGGTATGTCGGGAGATCGGCGTTGGCGTTGGAAGGGTAAGACTGTGTGAGAGCTATCAGGTTCCTGTGCCGATGATTATGGGACTGCTTCACCCGGTGATCTTACTGCCGGTAGAGGAATATACGGAAGCTGGGCTGCGGATGATCCTGATTCATGAACTGGTTCATTACAAACACAGGGATTTATGGCTGAAAGCCGCGGCATCTATGACGTTGGTCATTGGCTGGTTTAATCCGTTTGCCTGGCTTTATTGCTCACTTGTGGAGCGATGGACAGAATATGCGTGTGATTATACAGCTTGTGGGATTGTTGGTGATCCGAAAAAATATTTTGAAGCGATTCTGAAAATGGCTCAAAAGGCGGGGGCTGCAAAAAGCTTTCTGTCAGCCTCACTGTTTGAAAACACACATGAGCTTGTCCGCAGAGTCAGCAGAATGGCGGAATATCAGAAGCTGGAAAAACCGCAAAGGAAAAAGACGGTCTGGGCGTGCCTGACATTACTGCTGGTCAGCATCGTTGCTGTCGTGATCGTTTCCTTGCGAACTGCCGCCCTTTATCAGAAAATTCATGATGAAACCACTTCACTGCAAGAGGAAAGTGAGACACAGCTGTCCTGGTTTACGAGCATAGCGGTGACTGCTCCCGATCAGACATGGGTATCTTCCGGCTCATTTGACGCCGAGGAAGGGCAGAGTATTGTAGTAAACGGTACGATTCGGCCATCTGGCTGCCCGGTAAAAATCGGAATCAGCGCATCAGATGGGGAAACGCGTTATATTGAAGCTTCTGCGGATTATCTGCAGGAATTCCCGGTCACGGAGACGGATACCTATAGTTTCATTGTTCAGAATTCAAGTGGCAGTGAGGTGGAAGTCACGGGATACATCTGGTGCTGGTGAGACGTTCTGGATATGTATTGGGAAAAGGCACGCTTTATCCGTGCCAGTGAAACGTGCAGGGCGTGTTATTTCAATGCTTATAGGGATGCGACAGGTACAAACACAATTCGTCGCTGTAAAACACAATTCATTGCTTTAAGGACGTAACAGGTTAATGCAAAAAGAGAGGAGGAATCGTATGAAACGACAGGTGTTTTTATGGATGAGTTTTATTGTGGCGTTTACGCTGCCGTGCAGGGCGTCCGCCAGGCAGGAAACCGACTGTTTTTCGCTCAACGGGCAGGAGTATTCTTTTGCACCGGTGCTGGGAGATTTTCTGAAGAACGGCTGGGAGATGGGCTCTGTTCTGGAAACCTTCGGTTATTCCTATTCGGAAGGGCCTTATGAGACGGAAGATGCAGAAGAGGGAGAATGGGTCACCTATACGGATACGCTGGCTGAAAAAAATACAGTTACATTTGATTCCGGATATCAACTGCTCAGTGATGAGGACGTGGTGGGAGCATATCTGGATCAGATCGATGTAGAAAATGGAGTGGAAGTGACGGAGTGCACGCTTGGGCATCTCGGAGTTCCAGTGGGGTATGTGGATAGCTTTGTTGTGAATGGGACAGAGCTGGCAAACGCAGATTATGCAGGTATGGTGAATGCCTTTGGCGAACCGGAAACAATAGAAGATAATGGGGGTGGCGTTATCATTTTTTATTCTTTGCCGGAGCTTTCTGCTCAGATTTCATTTGTCTATAATGGGGCAGCCGGGGATGCACAGAGCCTGGCTGAACTTAAGGATACCAAAGCTTTGGCGGATGAGGTTTGTCTTTACTTTGGTCTTCCGACCATCGGCGATGTGAGCTTTTCTTTGAATGGGCAGGACTATCTGATTTACCCGGTCATGGAAGATTTCCTGGAAAACGGCTGGGAGCTGGGAGAAAGCGCGGAGCAGATTGGGGATTGGTCCGAAGAAGACGGTCCTTATAATGTGGTCACATCTGGCTATTATCTGACGAGTGGAAGCAGCCGGATGGCAGTCTTTCTGGATGATGAGATGATTCGGGCGGGTGAAGCTCCAGAGACCTGTTCTTTAAGGAGCCTGAGCCTGTATGGCGGCAGTGCTGTAGAAAGCCTGCAAATCGATGGACATGAGATTGCCGGGGCTACCCAGGATGAGCTGCTGGATTCGCTTGGCGAACCGACGCGTTTGCTGGAAGAAAGGTATGGGACAACTTACTATTATTTCTTTCCAGAGCGCGGGATCTCAGTAACGGTGAACTATTCTGGCACAAGCGGTGGTCAATCGCAGATATCGATTTCGTTTTGATGTATGCGCACGGGCGCGAACAGAAGCGAAATGCTTCGTTACTTGCGCCCGATGCACGAAAACACTATGTTTTCACTCCAATCTCCGCTTCGGTCGGTTTTTAACGCGTGCCACTGGCACGCAGACCCCCTGCGGTAAGTGAGCGGGACATGACCAGTAACCCTAAATTTACAGATGCAGCACACGGTCTTTAATCTCCTGTGTGCGTCCCTGGTTCCAGAACTGGGTGCCGATGTAGCCGCAGGTGCGGCGTGCGACACTCATTTTATTCTGGTCACGGTTGCCGCAGTTCGGGCATTCCCAGACGAGCTTGCCGGCTTCGTCCTCGACGATTTTGATCTCGCCGTTGTAGCCACAGCAGTCGCAATAGTCGCTTTTTGTATTCAGCTCAGCGTACATGATGTTGTCGTAGATAAACTTCATCACAGAGAGTACTGCCGGGATGTTGTTCTGCATATTCGGCACCTCTACATAGCTGATCGCGCCGCCCGGAGAGAGCTCCTGAAACGGTGCTTCGAATCTCAGCTTGCTGAAAGCGTCGATTTCTTCCGTTACATGGACGTGATAGCTGTTCGTGATGTAGTTTTTGTCTGTCACACCGGGGATGATGCCAAAACGCTTTTTCAGCAGCTTCGCAAAACGGTAGGTGGTGGACTCCATCGGCGTGCCGTATACGGAGTAGCTGATGTTCTCTGCAGCTTTCCACTCGGCACATTTGTCGTTCAGCTTCTGCATGACTGCCATTGCGAACGGGCGTGCTTCTGGGTCCGTGTGCGACTTGCCGAGCATGCGCACGCACATCTCATAGAGGCCGGCGTAGCCAAGTGAAATCGTCGAATAGCCGTTGTAAAGCAGCTTGTCAATCGTCTCTCCTTTTTTGAGACGTGCCAGTGCGCCGTATTGCCACAGGATCGGGGCAACATCGGACACTGTGCCGAGCAGGCGTTCATGGCGGCAGCGCAGGGCACGGTGGCAAAGCTCCAGCCGTTCTTCGAGGATTTCCCAGAAGCGATCCATATCGCCTTTGGAGGAGCAGGCGACATCCACCAGGTTGATGGTGACGACGCCCTGGTTGAAGCGTCCGTAGAACTTGTTGCTGCCATCCGGGTTCCGCTGAGAATCCTCTACCGTCAGAAACGAACGGCAGCCCATGCAGGTGTAGACATTGCCGCGCTTCAGCTTTCGCATCATCTTTGCAGAAATATAATCCGGCACCATGCGCTTTGCCGTGCATTCGGCGGCCAACTCGGTCAGATACCAGTATTTTGAATCTTCGGTGATATTATCCTCGTCAAGCACATAAATCAGCTTCGGGAAAGCAGGCGTAATCCACACGCCACTCTCATTTTTCACGCCCTGCATCCGCTGACGCATCACTTCCTCAATGATCAGCGCCAGGTCTTCGCGCGTCCGCCCCTCCGGCACCTCATCCAGATACATAAACATCGTCACAAACGGAGCCTGTCCGTTGCAGGTCATCAGGGTGATCAGCTGATACTGAATGGTCTGGATGCCGCTGGTGATTTCATCCTTTAAGCGGCGCTCCGTGATCATGGAAATGATTTCCTCATCCAGTGATTCCCCGCAGATCTCGCGCTCCTCAATCACTTTTTTACGGAGCTTCTGGCGGCTGATATCGACAAACGGTGCCAGATGCGCCAGAGAAAATGACTGGCCGCCGTACTGGTTGCTTGCCACCTGCGCGACGATCTGGGTCGTCACATTACAGGCCGTAAAAAAGCTGTGCGGCTTCTCAATCAGTGTCTCACTGATCACCGTGCCGTTCTGCAGCATATCCTCCAGATTAATCAGGTCACAGTTGTGCTCCCGCTGCGCGTAATAGTCCGCGTCGTGAAAGTGGATGATGCCTTCCTCGTGCGCCTGCACGATCTCCTCAGGCAGGAGTACACGCATCGTCAGATCCTTGCTCACCTCACCCGCCATATAATCCCTCTGCGTCGAGTTGATGGTCGGGTTTTTATTCGAATTTTCCTGCTTTGCGTTTTCATTAATCTGATCCAGCAGAGAGAGTATACTGTTGTCTGTTGTGTTCGTCTTGCGGGAAATCTCGCGTTTGTAGCGGTAGCGCACGTATTTCTGCGCTACCTCATAGCCGCGCATCTCCATGATGCCCGTCTCTACCAGATCCTGAATATCCTCCACATTCAGCGCGTGGGAAGACTCCAGTGCTTTTTTCGCGATCTTATCGGCCACCGCCGAGATCTGGTAATCGTTGAGCTGGTGGATTTTTTCTACGCTGTTATTTGCTTTGCGCACGGCGTTCTCGATCTTTGTTTTGTCAAAGCTTACCTCCTCGCCGCTGCGCTTGATTACGTTTGCTTTTGTTGCCTGACTCATTTGTTACCTCCTCACCCGGATAAACCGGAATCAACCCCCATTTTCCTGCGCGATTCTGCTGCATGAAAGATAAGAAAATGGTCACTCAAATATCACATATGACGAAGAATATAAAAGCTCACCTTTGGGCAGATAAGCCTAAAACGCACGGCCGCAGGCTATTCTTCAATCAGGAAAAGTTCTCTCGCTTTACTGCATGAGCAAAATGAAATGCAACACATGATATAGTATATAAATAAGCGAAATACTACCAGATGTTGCGTAAGTTCTATGATACAGGGTTTTTTGAAAAAGTCAAGACGGAAGTGTCTGACCGGGATGTAGAAAATGGCAAACGGGAAGAGTAATGGGCTTGGTGAAAAATGATGTTTTTCTATGTTCGCAGAATGAAGCCATTCAGAATAGCAGGCCACAAATCTACGATTTGGTTAGCGCTGTTCTGAACTGTTAATGCAAAATTAAAAATATCAGTATCGCCGCCGCAATCGGTACGCTGACGGTATCATATCCGTGCCGGGATATCAGTTCGACGAGTGCGCATATGAGCGCGATTACGATTGAAGCGGGTATGGCTGCCAGCCATGAAACGCCGATAATCGGCAGGCCAATCAGAAGGATAATTACATCCACACATACCATCGCTGCACTGCCTTCGAAGGTTTTGTGATTGTCCGCGATACGCCAGTTTACTTTATGTTTTCCGAAGCGTTTTCCTGCGAGGGCAGCGGCAGCATCGCCAAATCCCCATACCAGAATTGCGAGGATCACAGTCTCTTTTGAACCCAAAACTCCCCAGAAAACAGTGACCAGAGCTGCCTCCAGGAAAAACAGCAGCAGCAGGTTTTTTTGATTTCGCCGTGCTCGCGTTCCTGGAAAAGCTCCAGGTAAAAGCGTTTCTTTTCGAGCAGGCAGAGAATCGGATAAACAATCGCCGCAAAGAGCAGCGCGACAATCGCCACAGCATACCAATGCTTCTGCGAGAGCGCCATAACGGGCGTTGTCAGAAAGGCGATCATATGCAGAAATTTTCTCCGCGGCTCACCGGTGATACCGAGCACGCCGAAGCAGAATAACGCGATAACGACCGCGACGATAAGAAAAAGAAACAGCGCCGCAAGGGTATGAAGTACGTCCAGAACAGACGCAGGCAGCTGCGCATCACGAAAATAATTCAGGTAAATCATGGTCGCACCGAGAACCGTCAGAACCGTGCCGGTAACCAGGCCGACCGTGCGGTTGCTGACCCGGTTGGCAAACTGTGCGGAAAACTTTGATGCTAGTGTAGCTATGACAATACAGAGAATCAGGACATTCCAGCGCTCCAGGACAATCGCCGGGTGAATCAGCGTATGGCTGACAAAGGCGATGAGGGAGGTAAATGTCATGATAAACGTGCTTGTACCGACGGCTGTTTTCAGTTCATAGCCGAGAAAAGCAGTAAACACGACCAGCATCATCATGCCGCCGCCGGTGCCGACAAAGCCGGTGCCAAAGCCGATCGTCAGCCCGAAGAACAGGGAAATCGCGATCTCCTTCGCACCAAGCTTCACGTTGGCATTTTCTGCATCATTTTTAGAAGTGTCCGGCTTAACCAGAAATCGGATTCCGATACAGAATGTGAGAAACAGGGTAAACCCGCCCAGCACCTGATTCCCTGCCAGATAGGCGACATAGCTGCCAAGCGTACTCATGGAAACGATACAGACCAGCATGATCCAGCCATGCTTCAGATCGATTTTTTTGTTCTTCGCGTAGGTCGCGGAGGTGACCGCCGAACCGAGGATATCCGAGGCCAGCGCGATTGCTGTTGCCTGATAAGGTCCATATTCTCCGCCGAACGATGGGCAAAGTACAATCAGAATCGGAACCATCACCGTCGCCGCAGACAACCCCGCTAGCCCGGTGCCAACGCCAGCGCCGATAGCCGCAAGGATATACCAGAAATATTCCATGAAAAATCCACCTGCCCCTTCGAACTGCTTATTCAAACATTTACATAATCTTTACGTATAATTTACAGTATAGCAGATTCAAGTGGAAATTCAATAGTACAAAATGCCCTATTTGGGAACACATGCAATCTCTAATTAGTGTTCCGGCACGGGTCAGCCATGTTACCTTGAAGAATTGTCAGGTCATTTTTTTGTAAGGAATTGAAAAGAATCGAGAACTTTGTTATAGTAGGAAAACGACAACAGTAATTACAAAATACGATAACGAAACGGGAGACCAATATGTGGACAGCTAGTCAATGGACAGACTATGAAGTGATTGATACCTCAAAAGGAGAAAAATTGGAGCGATGGGGAACTTACCTGCTTGTGCGTCCGGATCCGCAGGTGATCTGGGATACTCCGCGCTATCATCACGGCTGGAAAAAGCCGAACGCGCACTATCATCGCAGCTCAAAAGGCGGCGGCGAATGGGAGTTTTTCGATCTGCCCGCACAGTGGAGTATCCACTACCGGGAACTGACTTTTTGGCTGAAACCATTTGCTTTTAAGCACACCGGACTTTTTCCGGAACAGGCAGTGAACTGGGACTGGTTTTCCGCGAAGATTCGCCAGGCAAATCGCCCAATCAAAGTATTGAACCTGTTTGCATACACAGGCGGTGCGACCCTGGCTGCCGCAGCGGCAGGCGCACAGGTCACCCATGTAGACGCCTCCAAAGGCATGGTCTCCTGGGCAAAAGAGAATGCTGCTGCTTCCGGCCTGTCCGATGCGCCCATCCGCTGGCTCGTCGACGACTGTATGAAATTTGTAGAGCGTGAGATCCGGCGCGGGAACCATTATGACGGCATCATCATGGATCCTCCGTCCTACGGACGCGGACCCAAGGGAGAGATCTGGAAGATCGAAGACTCGATTCATCCATTCATCCGTGAATGCGCGAAGCTGCTCAGTGACCGGCCGCTGTTCTTCCTGGTCAATTCCTATACGACCGGCCTTGCGCCCGCCGTGCTGACTTACCTGATTGCAACAGAACTAAAAGATCGCGGCGGGCACGTAGAATCGCAGGAGATCGGTCTCCCAGTACATGAAAGCGGCCTGGTTCTTCCGTGCGGCGCGTCCGGGCGGTGGGAAAACTGAGTACTGGTCACTCTAATTTTGCTTTAATACCTGTCTGCATTATGCCTGACACGGGTATTAAAGCAATAACACTCCATTAATCTGCCCGCACAGCAATGCGGATTTCGCTATAATTATATTCGACCGTGTCTAAAATTCGTGTTGTTATAATGCGTAGCAATGTTTCGGTATCATAATGTGTCTCCACATACAGGGCGTCGGCGATTTGAAGCGGACTGCGCATGCTTCCTTTTTCACTGCCAAGAAGCACCCGGTTGCGCCCAAAAACCTTACCACGCAAATGCATAAGAGCCTGGCGCTTTTCTGCGTCTTCGCAGCAGTCTTTCAAGATTTCCCCTATAACTTTTTTCCATGTAGGGACATCCTTTCGGATGCCATTCGAAAAAATAATACCAGTGGGATGTTTTCCTTTAAATATTCCTGTACCTGCATTGAGTGGGTAAATAAGTTCATAAGCCTGTTCAGGCTCATTGCTATTTTGAGAGTGATTTTGCGTCTCCTCTTCTAGCTTTTGTATCATCTGTCCCATTTTCTCGTTGATTTCCTGAATCAGTTCTGCTTTTAAATACTGAAGCTCTTGTACAACATCCATTAAGTATGTCCTCCTTTTCTTTTAAGTGCGCACGTGCTAAATAAAATTATAATGTCATTATGCATATTTGTCAATAGCCTGTACAAAAAATTATTTTTGGACATAAAAGGTGAAGGTACGGTTCTGGCATAAATGAAACGGACGACTGGTATCTGGACGGAAAAGGAACAGCCATTTTTAAAGAAGAAAGTGCGTATGTACAGGTTATGCCTCCAGATATGGGAAACTGGATGGCACTGGCTGTAACGGAACTGATAATCCAGGATCAGTATGTTGTATTCGGATAAAATCTTTTGCCGAAACTGAAAATTTTGCTTGAAAAAATCCGGACAATTCTTTGTCATAGTCATTGGTTGTGGAGCATTGCCATCAGACAGGCATTTATAAGTAGGAGACGGATCCTGTACCGCCTGCGGGCAGCCCCAGCGGCGGAAGAGAGAAAGAACGGACTTTTAGCTGGAGTGGGTTCTTTCTCTTTTTTTGTGGTTACGAAAAAACCATACAGGACTGGAACAGAATTGTCAAATGAAATGAGGAAGGAAAACAGGAAAGAGTTGTGGATGATAGACCGATATTCATCGAGGAGCTTTGTAAGACTTATTTCCACAGGCTGGGAAGTAGAAAGGGGAGAAAGACTAAATTTAACTTGTCCTCCTTCAGAGTGGAAATTACTTTTTCATGTCAGCCATAAAACAAAAACTTAAAAAAAGTTCTTGCATTTTTAAAAACTCGATGATATAATGAACAAGCTGAAAACAGCGGGAAACAAAAAGACGATGCGTGGCTCAGCTTGGTAGAGCGCTGCGTTCGGGACGCAGAGGTCGCAGGTTCAAATCCTGTCGCATCGACTCCTTGGCAGGGGCGATGAAAATACCGGAAACACTGATAAATACAGGGTTTCCGGTATTTTTTTGCCCTTTTCAGGGCCTGAAAATTTGCCGCTTTCTGCGTCGCCGAAAAAAATTCCCTAAAAAATTCCCTAAAAAATCTTCGAAGTCATTTTGGCTATTCGAAAAGGTCTGCTACGCAGTTTGTCATCTCCGTCAGGTCGTTCTCGGCCACATTGGACTTATGACGCATATACTGGGCGTAGATATTCATCACTGTAGCTGCATCACTGTCCCCGAGCCAATACTGCACCTTCTTTACGTCCCAGCCTTTGTCGATCAGAAGTGAGGCACAGGTGTATCTCAGTTTATGAAGAGTGATTTCCGGCCTTCCGAATTCGGTCATCGCACACACGAACTTCTTGCTGATGAAATCCGGGCGGTAGGGATGTCCATCCTCGTGTGTGAAGACATATCCCTGCGTATCACAGTAGGTATCGCCAAAGAATTCGCGGTTTTCTTCCTGCTGCTGTTTCAGCTTTTTGAAACACAGTTCAGCTGTCGGGAAGAGGTTCAGTGTGCGGTGTCCGCTTTTGCTTTTCGTCTTGTCCTCCGCATAGATCGTCCGGTTCCCGGTCACCGTATGGCGGATGGTCAGTTCTCTATTCTCATAATTGATCGCATTCCATTTCAAGCCGAGAATTTCCTCCCGGCGCAGACCGTAGTAAACGCCGACAAAGGCGATCGGCTTGAGGAATGGATAATGTTCATCGAGAAAACAGAGCATTTCCGGATTTCGTCTTCTGTCAGGAACAGCATTTCCTCTGAAAAGTCGCGGTTTTTCTTATTTGTGACTTTGGTATCCCGGACAGGATTCGAAGCAATAAGTCCTTTGAGCACAGCGTCGTCAAAAGCTGCGTAAAGGATACTTTTACAACTCCGGACACTGCGGACAGAGAGCGGATGCAGGCTCTGGTCTTTCTGGCTGACCCGTCCATAATTCAGACAGTAGTGGTAAAAGTCATTCAGGATTTTAGGCGTTATATCCCGCAGCAGCGTATGCCTGGGAGAGAAATAGCGGTTGATTGTCGCAATCCGGCATTTGTAAGTATCGTAAGTGTTCCCGCGGATATCGCATTTTTTTTCTTCAATCCAGATATCGAGAAAGTCGCTCAGCTCAACGGTAGGCTGAATGTGGTTCTCGATGATGGAGAGCTGCTCCAGATATGCATATTCTTCAACATAACTGTTGATCAGGCTTTCCGCTTTTCTTTTGTTTCCTTTGACCGCAAGTCCGGTCTTGATGTCCTTGGTTTTCAACTGCTGGGTGTGCGGGTCTTTGTAAGACAGCCGTACGTAGAAATATTCTTTCCCGGAGGAAGTCTTTTTGATTTTTAAGCTACCCGTCATATCATATTTCTCCTTTCTCAGATGACGGGCTGCACAACGTGTGACCATCATAGCATGCCCGTCATGGAAAAAGCAATATCATTTGGATAAAATTTATGATTTACGTTTTGTGTTTTTGCATTTCTGTTTTCGGTTTCTATTTTTCTGCATTATTTTCCTGCTCGCAGTCCAGATAATCCAGCAAAGCTTTTTTGCTGATCCGGTAGACCCGACCGATTTTCCGGTATCGGATTTTGCCGTCATTAAGCAGATGCATCACGGAGCGCCTGCTCAGCCGCAGGGCTTCCGCTGTATCCTCAATCGTTAATACATCCGAATATTTTTCAAGCATCTTAATCCCCCCCATTTTCAAGTGACAATTTAGCATTGCTGCCGCCTGTATTGCATTATCTCTATTATCGTGATCGCCCGCGCCGACGGCTTTGATTCTGATTTTGCTCCTTCTCCTTTTCTCGTTCTGCGACAATTCTTTTCTTTTCATCAAGCCGCTTCAAAACGCTCTGTCGTTTTTGCGGTTTTGGTATTTGCTGATTTTCCCTAATTTGAGATGTTCCCTTGTTTACCAGAGCCTCAGAAGAATCCTGGTCGGAAGCTAAAATTCTGTCTTCATGATCTGTGATCAAAACAGATTGTCCGTCTTTGCTTCGATTTTGTCCCGACCTGGAACGGGACTGATTAATTGCAACAATTCTTCGTTCTGTCTCTGCAGCAGCGCGTTTTCTCTGTTCATACTCACTGCAAAGGTCTTCCAACGCTGGGTCTCTGCCTCTTGTGCTTTCTGCTTCTCTAAAATCAGCAGCAATTCTTTCATATCTGGTATGGATGTCAGCGATTTCTGCAATTCGGTGTTTGAGCGCTTCAATTCCGAAATCTGATTGTTGAGTTTTTGAATTTGGTTTTCCCGCGTCAGCAGTTCCTGGTAAAGTTCGTCCATCAGAGCCTGCTGTTCTTCTGTTCGCGCTGTCAATTCTTCTAATATCTTCAAAAGCTCTTCGTTTTCGCCTGAGATCATATAACCGCCCCTTCCATTCTTCCAACAGCTTTGATAATTTTTTGAGGTTCTCCTGAACCATGCGGATTACGTCATTCTGTTCTTTTACAGATTGGTTTTCTTCAGCTTTCCACGATGGCATATCGGTTTCTCCTGCCTGAAATTTCTCGGCGATTTTCCGGGCGTTGGCACCCTCGTGGATTGTTGGTAACTCTACTTTGCCCTGACGGGCGAACGAACGGTGATCAATGTGCTCTTCCGGCGGGAGATGAGAGTTGCATTCGATTGCCCAGTCCGCCCGCCATAATTCACAATTCTTTGGATTATTCCAGCCCGTCGCGTCTGTCAAAACCCGCTTCCACTGTTTTCGGTTTCGGGAATCCGTTTTCTGATTTCCGTCACTGTCAAGCAATGGAATTCGAATGCCGCAGCGCTCAGGATTTTTCTTATCCTGCCACCAATTTGGATGCGATGGATCAATTACCGGATTCCCCTGCTCGTCCCGGACGAAAGCCCAATCCTTCATTTCTTTGCTGCCCCAGGTATGATCCGGATTGAACGGACGCATGGTCACCAGCAAATGTACATGAGGGTTTCCGTCACATGTCCTCGATTCTCTCGGAGAATCGGGGACGCAGGCCGTGCCATCGCCCTTTGGGCGATTTTGCATGGCACGGCTTACCTCACTACTGTCGTGGATGCTCCAGTCGGCGCACATTCCTTTTTCTACAAAATTCCTGCGAATATAAAGATTCGCAAACTGAATTTGCTGAACCCGTGACCACTCACGCGGGAGCGAAAATTCAAAAGACCGGGCGAGCTGGGCGTCTGAACTTTTCTCCACTTTTAAAACCTCATTCCAGAGTCGCTGCTTTTGAAAAGAAGTCTTAAACTTCCGGAGTGCCATGCCCTTATCTTCCGCATGCTTGTACCTGGTGGAATTCATAAAGCGTTTTATGTTTTCCTCCGGAACCGTCTGCCACTCAGGCGGTGCATTCGCACACATCGACAGATGAGAAAAAACAACTTCTTTTTTTGATGTGTAGCGGCTGAATTCGCCGGCCTCCTCATTTTTCATTACATCATCGTTTAGGTATGCAGATGCGGAAATAACAGACCGTCCTTTGCTCCTGCCGATGATTTTGACGGTAAAATGAAAAATAGCCATGGCTTCCCTCCTGTAATTAATGTGCAATGCAGTCGGTATGGAATATCGCGATCCAGCTGCGAAAGTCAGCCTGCATGGCCTGTCGTTCTTCTGCGAAGCGGAAGAGCGACGTAGGCCACGCCATCGTCCGAGGGACGATTTTGCATGGCGTGGCTCTCCGCAGAATATGTCGCACTCCAACTGCGCAAGTTGGCCTGCACGGAGTGCCCGCCGACGGAACGCGCCCGGCCAGCAGCGAAGCGCGCAGACCGGTTGCTGCTTGCAGCAAACTTATACAGAATAAGTGCGCCCTTCGCTTAAAATGGCGCTCGGGAGACCCAAAGAGTTAATTCTCCCACGAATTTGTTACAGGGTCTGTAACATTATCTGCCTGCATGGCTTTGGAGAAATATTTGCCATTGCGCTCTTGCCGCTGTAAAAATGCGATTAATTTCGGGAGTTCATTCTCATCAATCGGTCGGCCAAGGACGGATTCAACAGCCCCGCCAATCTGGCAAAGCCGATGTGTGCGTTTTTTACGTTCATCCTCTGCCTGCCGTTGCTGCAGGGCTTTCTTTTTTGCTGCATAGCGTTTCGCTTTTTCTCTGCTCGCCTGTTCTTTTTTCTCCATTTCAAGCAGCACGTTGTTTGATCTGGAGCGGGATTTTGGCCTGCGTCTGGAAAAGCGCGGTTCAAAATACATGCTTTGTTTCGACCCAAACAGTGAGATTGAACCATACATGGATTACGCACTATCTTCATGGTACAAGGCCCGAGAGACGATGCTAAATCCTTTTGAAGAAAATGCCGATGGCGATTTGGAATATCATCTTTGGACACAACGTTTTCCTATTGATCTGGTGAAGAAAGAAACTACGCGAAAAGAACGGACGGAACGGTTGGTATCGGGGCGATGTAATGAAATAAAAACGCAGGGATATAAGATTGAAAAAGTGAACGAGCTTATTCTCCTGTTTGAAAAGATGATAAAATCCGGAATCAAGCTGGAAATTCGGTCGGACAAAAAGCGGAGTGCAGTAGGAAGAATCGTAGCATGTGTCAGTGTTTGTCATTCTCAATTTCTATCGCTTCACAGTAATATGGATAACGCAAATGGGACAAATGAAATAGCTGCCGACACTGCAGCAGCATACGCAGAATATCTGTGTGCGATAGAGTATCTGACTGGAGCAGGAATCAAAATCGAACAGGCAACTCATTCTTTCGAAGGAGAAACATATACGGATTATTATTTTTGTAATTCGATGTTCTCTACAATGCTACTCCAATCTGTAAAAAAGATGCAGGAGAAAATACTGACCGGCGAGTGTGAAAATGAGGATTATTTGTACGAAGTCAGTGAAGATTTGCGGATATTCAATGTAAAAATTGAAAGCGCAAGGAACGCTTAAATAATTCGTAAAATGAATTGTATTTCCATTCCTTCTACGATGCTTTCCGAGGTGGTTTTGATTAGCTTAGATTTAAGGTATCTCAAGCATAAACGTTCAGTTTCATTCCGCCAGCAGAAGAACCACTTGTTTTATTTTGGCCTGGGACAAATTGCCCAGGCCATTCTGGAAGTGCTGTGTTTATAATCGAGTAGGAGGCGGTTTGCAGTGCGCGGTTGCTGCATGCCAGTGGCATCTACGCTTCGCTCCGGTCCGTCCTAAACGCATGCCACCGGCATGCAGGACCGTTTTATGTCCCGATTTTCGCAGATAATCGCGGATGCAGGCCCTCGCTGGGTGGCATCCCGTCCACAAAGCGGACGGGATATTCAACGACCGAAACGGAGTGTAGAAGCGCAGACCGCATTCAGCGCTAGCTGGAAAACTTCCATATGCGCCCCCTGCGCATCAAACCCAAATGTATAGCATCTACATCGGAGCATAGTGAAAGATATCGTCATATTGTTGTTCTTCCTTCTGCAGCTTTCCACTTTCCATCCTGTAAACTTCATCACACAGTTGGTCAATATCTTCTTTATTATGGCTTGCCAGAAGGATTGTTTTTCCGCTTTGTTTCATATCCAGCAACAATTTACGGATTTCTTCGACTCCTGCACTGTCCAGTCCATTCATCGGTTCGTCCAGTATGATAATATCCGGATTTTCCATGATCGCCTGCGCGATTCCCAGGCGCTGCCGCATCCCGAGAGAATACCACCCAACCCACTTTTTTGACTTCCAGTCTAACCCGACTTTTGCCATAGTATTTTTGATTTCGTCATCTCCGATTTTTTTCGGATGCTTGCCATATATTTCAGGTTGTTGAACCCGGAGCTTGTAAACAAAAAGCCTGGATTCTCGATAATGAGGCCGAGACTTTCCGGAAAATCAGCATTGACTCCGATTCGTTCGTTTTCAACCATCACTGTACCACTGTCCGGTTTTGCCAGTCCGGATATGATTTTAAAGAGAACCGTCTTTCCGGAACCGTTTTTTCCTACGATTCCATATATTTTACTTGGCTGACAATTTAACGATACCTGATCCAGCACCTGTTGTTCCAGGTAGGATTTTGAAACTTTTTCGACTATGATACTATATTCCATGTACTTCTACTTCTCCCTTCCTTTTCCAACCTCAGTTGAGAAAATCTAACAATTCACTTTTTTTATTTCAACGCTCTTCGGAATCGCTGCAATAAAATAAACATCAGAATACTGCCCAATAGTTCCGCAGCGAGGATAAACAAGTATTCCTTTAATCCGGTGACATACCGGTACATTCCAGTGAAGCGTAAAATAGTTCTCTGGACTTTTAATGACGCGAGATAACTGGATGCGATTACTGCAAATTCCAGAAATATCACTATAAGCATACTTCCGGCGTTTTCTGTAAACTCCCAGATGATAAGCAACAGCATTCCAACAGGAACTGTGCAGACGATTCGAAATATCAGACACTTCCAGATAGCTGTTGCGCAGAGGTTGGCAGCAGCAGCCAGAATCGCGCCCCAGACCATGTAATATCCCACGATCTGGCAAATAATTCCTGCAGCCATACGGACACACCATCGCTGGTAATTATGGCAGCGGATCAATAAATACTTTCTGACCGACTGATGCTGATATAGCCAGAATCCTGTCGTCAGATACAAGGGAAGTGCAAGACAAATCCATTGGCTGATTGCTTTATAATCGGCAGAACCCCGTACAGAGGAAGCCTCTATGCCAGACAGAATTTCGTATGCAGATTGGTTTGATTTTCCCATAGAAAGCAGCAGCAGGAGAATACAAATGATCCATACCCCAAGATTGCAAATCATAAAAGCTGCCTTTCTCATGTTTCCTTGTCTCCCCTTGCAATTACGAAATCGGCCTTTTTTATCAGAAAGGTTCCCAGTACGAATTCAATGAGCAGCAACCCTCCAAAAAGAAGGACGGACTTGTATAAATCCGTGACTCCAGCATCTGTGATGTGGTGCAGCACCAGCTGAGAATGAGCCAGCAAAGAGTATTTTCCAATCAGCAGCGAGTAGGCGCTTTTGACCAGGACGGTTCCTGCAAGATGGATGAGAATTGCCATCACATTTCCAAGTATCCATCTTCCATTCAGATTAATCAGAAATGCCGCATAGATCAGAAACATACTGTAAAGCGCATTTAGCAGAAAAGTGAGGAAAAAAGTGCATCCTGGTGTCAGATACGCCAGAATATCTTTTCCGCTAAAGGAAAGACCATATTCCTCCAGAGCGCTGGCAGGCTGGAAGGTTCCCAGTACATAAAGGCTTTGACTCCAAGTATTTTGTACATAGGCAGTTCGGATGGAAAACAGAGCCGTTGACAAAAAAATGATTCCATAGTAAAAAACGGTCTGCAGCAGGATAGAAAACATGATTCCTGCATACCAGTTCCTGCGGCTGCTGCGCACCACGATATAGATGGAATGCCCATCGATAAACGGAGAGTCCACCACAGTAAGCAACAGGCCAAGCATGATAAAAACACTGTAGGTATAATCATTCAGGATCAGGATAAAGGGCTCAAACATCTGAATGGTGCTGCCATTGCAGTACCGCAGATAATCACAGGTTTTCAGCAGTGCCATGCAGATTCCCAGCAGATAACCCAGGTATACCCGCGTGTTTCCGGCTTCCGAGCGTAACTGTTCCCGGCAGACACTCAGCGCTAAAAGGATGCCTTTTTTATATTTCATTGATCTTTCTCCTCATGCAAATCACAGTGATCAGGGAAAACACAACAACAACGGCAGCCTGAATCAGCAAAGGTTCAAACCAGAAAGAATAGCCTGCCCAGTCTCCCCGCAGAAGGTAGACTGGATTGTACGCTTTTCCCTGAAGCAGATGCCATGCGATCTGATAGACCACAAACGGTATCATGAGCGCCGCGTATCGGTTTGTATAGATGCACGATACCAGTAATGCGGCCAGTCCCCAGACCATTCCATGGGCAAACGCGAGCGTCAGCTTCATCAGAAGGACCAGCTTGCCGCCCCAGATAAGAGCATAAGGTTTCCACACTGTCCCGGCATAAAATTCAGATAAGCTTTCAGCTGATGTCGCACACCCTCCAATCGCACAGATCAAAAACACAAACGCAAATGCAAGTGCTGTCACGCATCCGCCTGAGAGAGCGCTGCTGACCAGCTTGTTTTTAATATAGTTTTGTCTCCCGGCTCTCGGAAGCAGGGACTTTATGTACCCGGAATTATACTCGTCAACAAACTGCAGGCCATGCGGGATTACAGGGAATACGCAGGCAAACGGTGTAAAACCAGATGTGGCCATAGGAAGCGTGATCCAATATAAGACATCCAGCCGTTTCATCTGACGCCAGGGATTCTCAAGGATCAGCGGACTCATCAAAATCACGAAAGCTGCGAGCACGGAAAACAGCATTTTTAAATTGAAAACAGATTTTTTTAACTCCATCGTCATGCGCCTCCGTTATTGTAATCGATTAGTTCTCCAGTTCTTGCATCCAGCACTACGTATCTGGTCGCTTCTTCCAAAAAGCTTCCTTTCAGCCAGTCGGCGGTATATTCAACTTCAAAATTCCACACCGGATAAAACTGGTAAGAGCCTTCTGTTTTTTCCAGCATATAACAAAGCTTTATTGTTTCCACGGGCTGTCCGCTGGATACACATGAAATGGTTCCATTCTCCAGCAATGCTGCGAAACAATCCAGGATGGAAGCAAAGGGAAGAAGGGAAGCTGTCGTTTCACTTGCCACGGAATAATCTGCTACGATACAGAAGCTTGCCAGGCTGCCGTCTATCATTTCACCGGATCCGGAAAAGGCAATTGTGCTGTCGGTCCATTCAAATGGTATCCCATTATAAAAACCGGATGTTTCGTAGCTGAAAACTTCACTCCCACCCCGCGTCCCATATTCACAGGAAACGATTTCCTGATTCACATTCAGCTGCGCCAGGAGTGCTTCAATCCTGCTTTTACAGGAATCTGTCAGGGAGGATAAGGATTCTTCTGATTCTTCGATCTCGCCGCCCTTATCCTGATCCAGATCCTGCCAGGATAGATAGGAACCTTCTATACTCAGCGAAATTGACTTGTCTGCCACCTGAAATCCGCTTGCTGTTACTGCTTCCCTTACCTCTTCCTCTGAAAACTTCCGCTCCTGAAAGGTTCCTTCTCTGATGTCATCTTCATTTGTGCAAATGACATCTGCGTCAATTTCCTGCATTTCGTTTCCTAACGTTATTTCTTTTGTTACATGCTCCGGGAGCTGGGAGAGCAGAGCTGCCGTATCCACCTCGCTCGCAGAAGCTTCTGTTGTAATACTTGTATCTTCCGGGGCTTTTCCACAGCCGGGTAAGCATGAAATCAGGAACAGGACAAGTATACATGTAAAACGAGAGCCGCGCATTAAAATTGCGCTTCGCGCAAGGCACGGCCTACGTCCACATTCGCTGCGCGAATATGGACCAAATAAATATTTCTTTTTCAATGTAGGTATCTCCCATGTTTATTCAAATGTAATTGTGAAGCTGCCCCATCCCAGCTCGGTTTCGGTGCCCGGTATGTATTTTCCTTCACCATCGACCTCTCGATTATAAGGGATGATCGTAAGGGCAGAAGTGTCAGCGTCCAGGATTTCCTCAGATGCCGTACCTCCGCCAGGTGTCACATCCAGATCAAAGTCTATGCAAAGATAGCCATCCTCATCTCTGTAAGCTTCGTAAACAATTC
>JAJBUL010000020.1 GCA_020860365.1 Clostridiales bacterium
AAGATGAGGAACCAAACACCTTAGATATCATCCCCACCCCGTGAATAGTAACCATAAAAGAAAGATTTCCGAAAAATCTGCAGAAACAGATAGCTTTTTTGCCCATATTCGTATATAATACAGTACAAGGCAAATGCAAATTTTCAAAATGGCTGCTCTGTTTCTGCGCAAACAACAGAAAGGAGCCGCCGGTAAATGGGAAAGGAAGGAACCAGTACAGATAACAGAACCAGCAGGAACAATGAGAAAAGCTCAGTCATCACAACAATGGATCATGGTAACCGGGAGATAAAGTCTTCTGTATTCACCGCATTTTTCGGGGAAAGCAAAAACGCTGCGGCACTCTATGACGCGATTGCGGGTACCAGCGGTACCAGACCGGAAGATATCCGATACGAGACTCTGGAGGGTGTTTTGTTTATGGCACGCAAAAATGATCTTTCATTTTTAGCGAATGAGACGGTATTGGTGATCAGTGAACACCAGTCTACCATCAACGAAAATATGCCGCTTCGCAACCTCGTCTATTATGGCCGTACCGTAGAACGCCTGATAAACCCACGGGACTTATACAGGGAACGACGAATCAAGATCCCGACGCCTGAATTCTATGTCTTTTATAATGGAGCAAAGGATTACCCTCTCGAAAAAGAAATCAGGCTTTCTGATTCCTTTATGATTTCAAGGAAATCCTACATGATGGATCTCACTACAAAGGTCATTAACATCAGCAAAGGAAAAGGCCATTCGATTCTTGCAACCTGTCAGCCCATGAAGGAGTATTCTGATTTTATGGAATATATCCGGCAATTCATGAAAACAGAAAGTCAAAATCGAGAAAGGGCCATTACCCTTGCCATCCGAAAATGCCGTGAGGAAGGGATCATGACTGAGTTTCTTAACAGACACAGCTCGGAGGTGGAAAACATGCTTTTTACTCAGTGGAATTGGGATGATGCTCTGGAAGTAGCAAAAGAAGAAGCGATAGAAATAGCAAAAGAGGAGCTCAGAGACACAGTCAAAGCGGAGGTCAAAGAAGAAGTCAAAGCGGAGGTCAAAGAAGAAATGGAGATGGCCAGAAAGGAAGCAGACAATGCACGGAAAATGGCAGAAGATGCACTGGCTGAGTTGAAACGAATTAAGGAACAGTATGGAATTTCCTGAAGTTCGCACAAATTGTGATGATGATTCCAGAGCCATACACGCAGAAGGTATGGCTCTTTTCTTCATCTGAACCGCGAAAATCTGAACATCAGGCACCTGTCACCGACACGCAGCGCTCCTGGTATCATCATAGTATTGTGCCTGCATATTCCAAAGCTCCTGATACTTTCCGTTTGCATCTGCCATAAGCTGTTCATGACTACCCAGCTGGATCAGGCGGCCTTCCTGGAATACTGCGATGGTATCGCAGAATTTACAGGATGACAGGCGATGGCTGATGTAAACGGACGTCCTCTCTCCTGTGATTTCATTGAATTTCGCGTAGATTTCTGCTTCGGCGATCGGATCCAGCGCGGCTGTCGGCTCATCCATGATGATGAAGGGCGCGTCTTTGTAAAGGGCGCGGGCAATCGCGATTTTCTGCGCCTCTCCCCCGGAAATCTCTACCCCGTTTTGATCGATGTCCTTATAAATATTGGTGTCGAGCCCATCCGGCATAGAAGCAAGCCGCCCGGCGAATCCGCTGCGCTCGATACAGTCCTGCACTTTCGCTCTGTCGTACTTCGCACTGCCCGCTACGTTTTCCCCGACAGAGGTTGCAAATAGTTTAAAATCCTGAAATACCACCGAAAAGATCGCCATATAGTCGGTCCGGCGAAAGCTTCGGATATCGGTTCCGTTTAAAAGGATCTGCCCTTCTACAGGATCGTAAAGTCGGCAGAGCAGTTTGATGAAGGTTGTCTTTCCTGAGCCATTCTCCCCCACGATCGCAAAATGACTGCCAGAGGAGAGCTTCAGATTCACATGGCGGAGTACCCAGGTCTCGCTTCCGGGATAGTGAAAGGATACGTCGCAAAATTCGATCTCGTACGCTTCATCCGGATGCTGCTCCAGGGCGCGGCCGCCATCTGTGCTCTCGTTTTTCAGATCCAGGAATTCAAAAGCTACACCCACAAAGCGGGCGTTCGTCCGCATCTCTCCGACTGCCTGCAGGAACCGGGAAATCCCCAGGAACATGTTCGTGATCGCTCCCACATACTGCGTCACACTCCCCACGCCGAACGCACCGGCCCAGGCTTTCAGGCAGACAAACAGATACACCAGTCCCGTCAGAATCCTGGAGATACTTTCCGAGGCGGCCATCCACAGCCCCATCGGCCCCCTGCCCCAGCGGACAATCTGCGATCTTGGGCCATAATTCTCATCCATCTTCTGCGCGTAAGCAGCACAGACCTTCTCCTGCTGATAGATGCGCATCTCTGCCGCCCGTTTCCGGTCTTCCCCCAAAAAGCCATAGAAGAAATAGAACCGGTTGTTCTGCTGCATTTCATCCACATTCTTTCCCCAATAGGCATTGCCCCGGTTTGCGCAGGAAGAGACGCTGACCGACACCAGCAGCATTCCCGCCAGGATAAGAAAGATACTGAGCGGATGATTCAGAAAGGCATAGCCGCTTTCCGCCGGAACCCGGGAAAGGAACAGACCGACGGAAAGGGCAGCGCCGCCGGCGATCTGCATTCCGGCCGTCAGCATCGTCTCATAGACAGACAACATTCGGCGGATTCCCCACCCGCCCCACATATCATTATTTGTCATCTGCGTATAGAGATCATAAGAAGCCTGATTCTCCAGGATCTCATAATCCATCTCATTCATCTTCTCCATGGAAATCCAGTCATTGACGCGAACCATGGTGTCGTTCTCGCAGACCTTCCAGTGCTCCAGGATTCCAGTGATCAGCGAAAGAAGCGCCGTCAGAAGCAGGGTGAGCACAATCAGACGTGTCAGCCGCCCCGGATCCCGGTTTCCGGCCAGCTCATTGATAATCTGCGCGGAAAACCAGATTGTAACATAAGGCGACAGCGCCTTAAAAAGCGCGTAAAGTGTCATAGAACAAATCACCTTCGGGCAGTGCTTCCACCATAGCTTCCATGTCCGAACCGTCAGCCGAAATGCTTCACGAACCGATCCCTGTTCCATACCCATTCCCTCCTTTCCGCCTTCGTCTCAGGCAATCCCTTCCCTGTTTTCCTCATAATACTGCTTCTGCGTGTTATACAGGTCCGCATAACCGCCGCCAAGCTCCAGGAGGGATTCGTGTGTGCCTTCCTCCGTCACCCTTCCATGCTCCAGAAACAGAATGCGGTCACAGAAACGAGTCGAGGCAAGCCGATGCGAGATAAACAGGGAGGTCTTTCCCCTGGTCATCTCCTCATATTTCAGATAAATATCATTCTCCGCGATCGGATCCAGCGCAGCCGTCGGTTCGTCCAGCATCAGAACAGGCGCCTTTTTATACATGGCGCGCGCCAGCATCAGTCTCTGCGTCTGGCCGCCAGACAACTCCACGCCGTCCAGATAAACCGTTTTTCCGATCTTGGTATCCAGCTGATCCGGCAGCGACTGGATCTTCTCTGTCAGCCCGGCCATCTCAAGACACTCCCAGACCCGTTTTTCATCGATGTCCTCCATCCGCTGCGCTACATTTACCTTAATGCTGGTCTCCAGCACGGAAAAATCCTGAAAAACTGCCGCGAACAACTGATAATACTCCCTTCGGTTATACTGCCGGATATCCTGCCCGTTCAGCAGGACTCTCCCCGCGGTCGGATCCAGAAGCCCGCTAAGAAGCCGCACAATGGTCGTCTTTCCGGCACCGTTCACTCCTACAATCGCCAGCTTTTCCCCGGGATGGATGACCAGATCCAGGTCCGTGAGCGTATCCTTTTCTGCTCCTGGGTACCGATAGGAGACATGCTCCAGGCGGAGCTCACAGGCTTCTCCCTCCACACCATCCAGATGTTTTCCGTCCTCAAAGCGAAACGGCTCCTTCCAGTCCAGAAATTCCCGGACGACGGTAAGCTCCTGGCTCTCCCGGTACAGCTTGGAAAACTGGTCCAGGATCCCGGTGACCCACGAAGCGAAGCCGGTAATCGCAGTAAAATACAGCAAAAACTCCGATGCCGCCAGTCCCTGCTCCAGCGTCAGCCAGATCAGATATCCATACGCGACCCCATTCCGGGCAAGAATCAGAATCACATCCACCATATTTGTCAGAAGATAGCGCTTCTCTCTCTTCGTCAGAAAAGCACGGTAAAGCCGCATCGTACCCTCCCAGAGCTGCTGCAGCCACGGATACAGCCCGAAAATACGAATGTCCTTCGCATATTGGCGATCCGTACCTGCCGTGTGAAGATAGTTCATGCGTTCGTCACAGGCTGCCGCTTCTTCCCGGTGCAGATAGCCCCACCGTAGAATTCTCCTGTTCACGAACCAGGCCGCTATCGCGGTCAGAACAATCAATAACATGATCAGCGGATGCAGGCTCGACAGCAAAATACTATAGGCGAGAAAACCAAATACATTGACTAAAATCTCTTTCCATGTGACCCAGAACACCTCTGCCGGCGCCACATTATTGAAGCACGCGCGGGAGGCCCGGCTCTCAAAGTTCCTGAAGTCCGTATCCAGAAGATTCGAATAAGACGTGCGTGACATTTTTTCATTGATCTGATCCATCAGGTGCTTCCTGACTCTGAGCCGGCTCAGCTCCATATTTGGGCCCAGCCAGCCCTTCAGAGCGGACAATACCAGCAGCACAAGGCTGAAGCCTGCAATCGTCGCCACCAGCTCCTCAAGCGGGGCCGCCTCCTCCACTTTGCTCAGGATCATCGGCGCCAGCAGAAGCTCCGCCACAGAGATCAGGGCTTCCGCAGCCGCTGCGGCGACACAGATCACCAGGATTCCCTTTCCCACCTTCCAGGCATTTGCTATCATAAACGCGGTATTTCCCCATATACTGTAGGATGACCTTTTGCTCATCGTCTCTTTCCTCCCTGTCGCCGGTTCCCATGCTGCTATACAAAAGACCCCTTTCTAATATGTACCCGCCTGTTCCATATGGAGACAGATACCATCTGAAAGGGGTCTTCGCCGTTTTATCTTTTCAATGATTTTCTATCGTTCAGCATATGCACAATTGCATGCCGTTCTCTTACAGCATGTGTATGAAAGCCATCTGTCAGCCCTTCACTGCGCCTACCATGACGCCCTGCTCAAAGTATTTCTGTACAAACGGATAGACGCACAGGATCGGAACAGTGGATACAATGATTACTGCGTATTTTACCTGATCTGCGGAGGACTGGGCATAGCCGCCCTGCACGCCGCCATTTCCGCTCGAGAATGCCTCGTTCAGCAGCAGGATCCGGCGCAGTACCATCTGCAGTGGCTCATAGTTCGAGTTCGAATTATACATCAACGCGGTAAAATAATCGTTCCAGTGGTACACCGCGTAGTATAAAAGCTCCACGGAGATGATTGCCTTGGAGAGCGGCATGACAATCTGTCCAAAGTAACGGAAGTGGTTGCAGCCGTCGAGCTGCGCCGCCTCATACAGGTCATTCGGAATGGAGTTCTGAATAAACGTTCGGGCAATGATCAGGTTATAGGTATTGATCAAAACCATGAGGATCAGGATCCATCTGGTGCTGATCAGGCCAAGATTACTGATTGTCATATACAGCGGAACCAGGCCGCCAGAGAAGTACATGGTGAAAACAAAGTACATCATGATCGGGTTCTTTGCCCGGAAGTCCGGCCGGGAGAGAGCGTACGCCGCCGGCATGGTGACCGCCAGGTTCAGCGCCGTACCGACTACCACATAGAGGATGGTATTCGCATAGCCCTTCCAGATACGCGTATCCTCCAGAATCTGCTGGTACCCGTAGAAACGAATGTCCTTCGGCCAGAACACTACCTTGCCCTGATTGACAAGGTCTGAGTTACTGATCGACGCGATCACGACAAACCAGAGCGGGTAAAGGATGATCAGAAATACCCCAATGCTGATCAACAGCACACAGGCATTGAAAATCCGGTCCGATCTGCCGCGCTCTTTGATCTTATTAGCTGCCATTTTTTCTTTTGCCATCGTTTTGCACCTCCTACAGCAATCCGGAACCGGTCAGCCGCTTCGAGATCGTATTCGTACCCATCAGGAAGATAAAGTTGATCACGTTCGTAAACAGACCCACCGCCGTCGCAAAGCTAAACTGTGCAGACTTGATACCTACCGTATAGACATAGGTGGAGATTACCTGCGAGGCGCCGAGGTTCAGGCTGTTCTGCATCAGATAGATCTTATCAAAGCCGACATTCAGGATATTGCCCATGTTCATGATCAGCAGAATGACAATCGTCGGAACCAGCGTCGGAAATTCGATATGTACTACCGTCTGGAAGCGGCTCGCGCCGTCAATCTTCGCCGCGTCATAGAGCTCCGCGTCCACCGAAGATAATGCGGCAATGTAGATGATGCTGTTCCAGCCCATGCTCTGCCATACGCCGGAGATCGCGTACACCCAGACGAAGTATTTCTGGCTGCCCAGCAGATTGACGCTCTGCGGAACCAGGTGAATCGCTTTCAGAGCGTTACTGATGACGCCGTTTGACTGTGCCAGCAGGATATTCAGCATGGATACCAGTACAACGGTAGAAATAAAATACGGAATATACACCGTCGTCTGTACGACTTTCTTCCACTTTGAGTTGCGCAGCTGATTGATCACCAGCGCCAGGATAATCGGCGCCGGAAATCCGAGCACAATACTCACCAGGGACGTCACGAAGGTATTGCGCAGGGTCGGCCAGAAGTTCGTACTGGTGAAATACTGGATAAAATATTTGAATCCGACAAACTTGCCGCCATAGAGCCCGGTCGCGTAGCTGTAGTCCTTGAAAGCGAGCTGAATACCCGCCATCGGGACATAGCAGAAAATGAAAATATACGCCACGGCCGGAAGCAGCATCACGTAAAGCTGCCACTCCCGTTGAATATGCCAGCCGATGCTCCTTTTTTTGACCACCTGCAGCTCCTTACTTTTTGCCATAAATCTCCCTCCTTCATTTTCACAGAAAAGAAGGGGCGCGGAATTCTCCGCGCCCCGCTACACGTCAACCGCATTCAATTGTATGGATGCAATCGGCCTTTCCTCCGATTATTCGGATACGCCGCGGTATCTGTCAAACGCTTCCTGACGGATCGCAAGAATATCTGTCAGACCTGCCGCGTAAACAGACTCTACATAAGAATCCCAGTCATCGTCAATATTTGACTCACCGGTCATCCACAGCGCCCAGTAATTATCAATAATATTCGTTACATTCGCCTGAAGCAGAGCCATTGTATTATCATCTTCAGATGTATATTTCATAAACATCTGCGGATAATAGTTGGTGTCGTCTACCAGAGACAAAGCTTCCTCATACTGGACTCTCTCTTCAAGTGCATAGGTCATATCCTGCGCCATCTCGATCTCGGTATCTTCCCGGATGTACATTGGGCCATTGTCAGCCATTGTAGACGTCCACTTCCATGTGCCGGAATCTGTATCCGGATCCAGCGGATCCAGAACCTTGTAGCTGTTGTCGCCGGTCTTCTCTACGCAGCCATCGGAAATGCCACCGAAAAGTACCTGTACAGATACCTCTGAATCATAGAACTGATCCATAAAACGCATCGCTGCTTCCGGATTCGAGCAGGCAGCGCTCATGCAGATACGGTTAGAGCTCATATTCAGACCAGAGAAATCATAAGCCCAGCGTGGCTCATAGGTACCCGCTTCTACATCATAATCATTTACAAACGGGCCTACCGGCACATACTGCTCATACAGAGTCGGACCAAACTTATCTGTCTCTTCCCAGCCAAATACACAGCCAACAATCGCATCACCGTTCTCATCGCCACGGGAGAGAGACTGGAACATCGAATAGTCATTCGTAATCGCATCTACATTGATGAGACCCTCAGAATAGAGATCCGCGCAATATTTGATAAAAGCTTTATAGCGTTCATCAATTGCGTAACATTTTACTTCACCATCCTCAGCAAAGTAACCGTCTGTTCCCCAGTTCGTGATCTGAATGCCCCAGGAACCAATTAGATTTCTAAGTGAATATGCACTGCCAAACCATGCGTTTGTTCCATATGCATTAAAATCAAGTGGTATTTCATCTGTACTGTCGCCGTTGCCGTTCGCGTCATTATCACGGAACGCGATCAGGACATCCTTCAGCTCGGTCAAAGTCGTTGGAGCTTCCAGACCCAGGTTATCCAGCCAGTTCTGGTTAATAAACAATACCGTATTTGTATCCGGCCACTTGCCCTGGAACTTCGGCAGTGCATAAATATTTCCCTCGTAAGTCTGCGCCAGCACCTTGGTGTCCGGCTGTTCTTCAAACATTGCCGTTACATTCGGCGCATACTCCGCGATCAGATCGGTCAGCTCCATGAACAGGCCATTATAGGTCGCATAGTCAGAATCTGCGGTTGCGTTAATCAGAATATCCGGGATATCTCCGGATGCGAAACGGGTAGATTTCACAGTATCCCAGTCTGTGTAGATCTGCTCCCACTCGATCTCAACGCCTGCCGCTTCCTCGATCTCCTGCAGCCACTGCATCTCATCGAGGCTCTTGGTCAGTGCATGGGATACGAACAGACCCTTCAGCTGTACCTTCTCCTCTGCGGATGCGGTCATCCCAAGTGATCCGAATGCCATTGTGCCGACTGCTGCCGCCGCAGAGCCACGCAGAAAATCTCTTCTGGAAATTTTTCTCATTATACTATTCTCCTTTTCTGAAATGTTTGAAAATGAGTTGCGAAAACGACCAACCCCTAAAAAGTACACATGTCTGCCCAGCCGTTTGGCATATGCATTTCCTACAGATTTGACGCTTTATGTGGATTAATTTTAGTCGTTTTGAACATGAATTGGAATATCCATACTACAGATTCGGTGTCATTTTGTCAGATGTTTTTGCAATTTGATGGGATAAAGTGACACCTGGTTCTCCGGCATTTTTTCCGGTGCCTGAAGAAGCCTCTTCTGCGCATCAAAGAGAAAAGGCCGCAACCCGGTCAATCCCGTGTTGCGGCCTCTGTATTTCCCTTTATGCTTCCTGCTCCTGCGCCTTGCCGCCCAGGGACAGCCATTTCAGATAAGAATTTATGAACGGATCAATCGCCCCGTCCATGACGGCGTCGACATTGCCTGTCTCTTCGCCGGTGCGCAGATCCTTGACCATTTTATAAGGCTGCATGACGTAAGAACGGATCTGGTTGCCCCAGCCAATCTCCTTGACCTCGCCGCGAATGTCGGAAACCTTCTCCGCGTTCTCCTGCTCCCGCAGCAGCAGCAGCTTGGTCTTCAACATCTGCATGGCCTTGTCCTTGTTCTGGAACTGAGAGCGCTCGTTCTGGCAGGTCACCACAATACCGGTCGGCAGATGCGTGATCCGGATCGCGGAGGATGTCTTGTTGATATGCTGACCGCCCGCACCGCTCGAACGGTACGTATCGATACGCAGCTCATCCGGATTGATCTCCAGATCCACCTCCTGCTCCAGAACCGGCATGACGTCACAGCTTACAAAGGAAGTCTGCCGCTTGCCCGCCGCGTTAAACGGAGAAATCCGCACCAGACGATGCACACCCTTCTCCGCCTTCAGGTAGCCATAGGCTCGCGCGCCATTGACCTGGAAGGTCACCGACTTGATCCCGGCCTCCTCGCCGTCCAGATAGTCCAGCACTTCCAGCTGGAAGCCCTTTTTCTCCACCCAGCGCATGTACATACGGTACAGCATCGACGCCCAGTCACAGGACTCCGTGCCGCCCGCGCCCGCATGCAGCGTCACAATCGCGTTGTTCTCATCGTACTCGCCCGAAAGCAGCGTCTTGATGCGGATGTCATCCAGCGTTTTCTGAAAATCGTCCAGTGTCTCCAGAATCTCCGGGAGCACAGACGCGTCGTCTTCCTCGTAACCCATTTCAATCAGGAGCACGATCTCCTCATACTGATCCTGCAGCTGCTTATAAGTCGCCACATCCTCCTTGAGGCTCGCCAGCGTCTTCATGGTCTGCTGTGACTCCTCGGGCTTATCCCAGAAATCCGGCTCCTCCATGCGGCGCTCCATCTCCTGAATCTGCTGTTCCTTGTTTACGAGGTTAAAGTGAATCCCTCACTTCCACTAATGGTTTTGTGTAGCTGTTTAAAATTGCTTTGAACTGATCAAGTTCTACCATTGTGTCACCTTCTTTCTTTTTATGCCTTTCTCCCACAACACTGCTTGTATTTTTTCCCGCTTCCACATGGGCAGGGGTCGTTGGGGTAAATTTTCTCGGTCACGCGCTTTTTGGGGGCGCGGGGGCCGGAATCGTCTTTGTTGGTGCCAGTTACTTTCGCGACCTCTTCGCGCTCTACCTTCTGCTCTACCTTAATGTGGTAGAGGAGACGGACGGTATCCTGCTGGATGCCGGCGGTCATCTCGTCGAACATCTCGTAGGCGCTCATTTTGTACTCGACCTTCGGATCGCGCTGGCCGTAAGCCTGCAGGCCGATGCCCTGGCGGAGCTGATCCATGTCGTCGATGTGGTCCATCCACTTGCGGTCGATGACGCGCAGAAGAATCACGCGCTCCATCTCGCGGAATTTCTCGTTGTCGCCGACTTCCTGCTCTTTCGCCTCGTACAGTTTTACTGCCTCATCGTTCAGGTATTTTTTCAGTTCGTCTTTGCCGGAAAGACGGGAGAGCGCCTCTGCTGTGATCGGCTGGAAGGGGATGACAGGCTGAAGGATGGAATTCAGTTCATTCAGATCCCAGTTCTCCTGGTCGTTATCGGTACAGCTTCTGTCTACGGCGTTGTTAATGATATCAGACACCATCTTCATGATGGAATCACGCATGCTCTCGCCATCGAGTACACGGCGGCGTTCTTCGTAGATGATCTCACGCTGCTCGTTGTTGACCTGGTCGTACTCGAGCAGGTTTTTACGGATGCCGAAGTTGTTGCTCTCGATTTTTTTCTGTGCTTTCTCAATGGCACTGGAGAGCATCTTATGCTCGATCTGCTCACCTTCCTGTACACCGAGGGATTTGAAAACGTTCATCATCTTCTCGGAACCAAACAGGCGCATCAGGTCGTCTTCCAGAGAAATATAAAATCTGGATTCGCCCGGGTCGCCCTGCCGTCCGGAACGTCCACGCAGCTGATTGTCAATACGGCGGGACTCATGGCGCTCCGTACCGATGATCTTCAGGCCGCCCGCGGCTTTGGCTTCCTCGTCCAGCTTGATATCCGTACCACGGCCTGCCATGTTCGTCGCGATCGTCACCGTGCCATGCACGCCGGCCTCGGCGACGATCTCCGCCTCCATCTCATGGAACTTCGCGTTCAGAACCTTGTGCTGGATGCCCGCGCGCTTGAGCATATTGCTCAAAAGCTCGGATACCTCAATCGTAATCGTACCGACCAGCACCGGCTGCCCTTTCGCATGTGCCTCCTTGACAGCCTCTACCACAGCCTGGTATTTCTCCTTCTGGGTCATGTACACCGCATCTTCGTAATCGATACGCTGTACCGGAACGTTCGTCGGGATCTCGATCACATCCATCCCATAGATATCGCGGAACTCTTCTTCCTCCGTCAGTGCGGTACCGGTCATACCGGCTTTCTTTTCGTATTTGTTGAAAAAGTTCTGGAAGGTAATCGTCGCCAGCGTTTTGCTCTCACGCTTGACCTTTACATGCTCTTTGGCCTCAATCGCCTGATGCAAGCCATCGGAATAACGGCGCCCCGGCATGATGCGGCCGGTAAACTCATCGACGATCAGTACCTGGTCATCCTTCACCACGTAATCCTGGTCGCGGAACATCAGATAATTTGCGCGCAGCGCCAGGTCGACGTTGTGCTGGATCTCCAGATTCTCTGCGTCAGAAAAGTTGTCAATCTTGAAAAACTTTTCAACCTTTTCAATGCCCTCCTGCGTCAGGGTAACCAGCTTATCCTTCTCATTGACGATAAAGTCTCCGGTCTCGGTGATCTCCTCGCCCATGATGGCGGTCATCTTCGTGACCTCGCCGCTCGCCTCGCCCTTTACGAGCTGATGAGCCAGAATGTCACAGACCTCATAGAGTTTGGTCGATTTCCCACTCTGCCCGGAAATGATCAGCGGCGTACGCGCCTCATCAATCAGGACAGAGTCAACCTCATCAATGATCGCGTAAACCAGGCCGCGCTGTACCAGCTGCTCCTTGTAAATGACCATGTTGTCACGCAGATAATCAAAGCCGTCTTCATTGTTCGTAATATAAGTGATGTCACAGGCGTACTGTTCCCGGCGCTCGTCGTTATTCATCGAGTTCAGCACACAGCCGACCGTCAGTCCGAGGAAACGGTGCACCGCACCCATCCATTCCGCGTCACGGCTGGCCAGATAATCGTTGACCGTGATGATATGCACGCCCCGGCCGGTCAGCGCATTCAGATAGGCCGGACAGGTAGATACCAGCGTCTTGCCCTCACCGGTACGCATCTCTGCGATACGCCCCTGGTGGAGAATAATGCCGCCGATCAGCTGCACCCGGTAATGCTCCATGCCGAGCACGCGCCGCGCCGCCTCCCGCACGGTAGCAAACGCTTCCGGAAGCAGGTCGTCCAGCGTCTCGCCATTCGCATAGCGATCCTTATATTCCTGCGTCTTTGCCTGCAGCTGCTCATCCGAGAGCTCCATCATAGACGGGCGGAGGGCTTCGATCTTATCCACCAGCGGCTCGATGCGTTTCAGCTCATGCTCGCTGTGGGTTCCGAAAACCTTCTTAAAAAAATTAAATGCCATTGCAAATCTCCAATCAATCTAATATATGTCTTTCATGCACGGCTCTCATTGTATCACTTTACAATGGAAAGGGCAAGTCAGAAAATAGCCTGTAAAAACAGGCTATTTTCTCTGATACTGCATTCCGGCCACTCCTGACCATGCAGCAGGCGCACGATCAGGATGTGAAGTACGTAGCTACTACTCGACTGTGATTGTGCTGCCCGCGCCTTTTTCCACAAAGAGTGTCTTATACGCGGCCGCCATCGAATTCGGCACGTTGCATTTGCAGGTGCTCTTGATGCCAGTAAACGCCTCGTCCCCGACGGTCGATCCGGTCAGCTTCTTTGTCTTAAGCGTTATAGCTGCTAATTTTTTATCTCCATAGAATGCCTTACTGCCGATCGTTTTCAGTTTTGCCGACTTACTTACAAAGGTTTTCAGGGCTGTGCATCCCTGGAATGCTGAAGCTTTGATCGTCTTCAGCGCGGCAGACGTCAGATTTACATAAGTAATCTTCTTACATCCATAGAAAGCTTTGACGCCTATCGTCTTCACACTCGCGAGGGTAACCCTTTCGGAGGTAGCGCCTATCGTATTCAGCTTTACACACCCATAGAACGCTCCGCTCTTGACGGAAGTAGCAGCCTGGAGTCCCTTCACGCCTGTCAGCTGTGTATCGCCATAGAACGCTTTGGATCCTACCGTGGTAACAGCTGCGCAGCCAGTAACGGTCTGCAATGACGTACATTTTGCAAAAGCCTTTTCCCCAATGGTTTTAACCGAAGACGGGATCCTGATCGAAGTCAATGCCTTACAGTTGTAAAAAGCACTCGCGCCGATAGAAGTAACCGCTGAGCCAACTGTCACACTGGAGAGATTTGTGCATCCCTGGAACGCACTTGCACCAATGTCCGTGATGTTAGAGCCAATCTTCACACTGACCAGCTTCGTATTCTTTTTAAATGCCCCGCTTTCAATAGAGGTCACCGTATAGGTCACGCCGTCGGATATGACTGTGGCCGGAACAGTAATTGTAGTCACAGAGGTATCCGCCGCCCCGGTGCAGGTCGCGGTGGGACTGGCTCCTGTTCCGGTTACCGTGAAATTAAGGGTTCCCGCGCTGTTTGTAAACATGCTTCCTACCTCAGCCAAATTGCTGGCCGCAGTGTCCGTTTCACTCTCCGTAGCGGCCTCACTGCCGCTTTCCGTTGAATCACTGCCGGTATTCTCGCTTTCTGCAGACTCCGTAGATTCTGTCGTACTGCCTGCACTGCTGCTGCCCGTATGGCTGCCGGTAATGTTGTTTGTACCGGAAGAGCTGCCGCCTGTCATACAGGTATTGATCCAGCTGATAAAAGATGCGTCACTGTCTGCCCCTGCCCGTTCCGCAGTGGTATGTCCCTGCGCCCACAGCATGGAAAAATCAACATCCTTCACGGTTCCCGCAGAAACATCTTCCAGCAGGGAAAGATAAAGATTCATCTCTACCGTCAGCGATGTATCACTCTGTGTGATGCCAGTGTTAATCCTCCAGTAAGACGCTGGTGTAGATGTGCCGTAGCCACTGTAATCCTGGCAAAGGTAGTACATCGGGTTATACATATTCTGGCGGTACTGGGAAGAATAGTTCAACAGGCTGTCCGTGGTATAGCTTTCATAATCACTCTGGTATGCCGTCGCGTAGGCATAGACATCAGACGCTGGCACGGACGAATCAGCCGCCGCATAGGTCGTGTAATTTGTAAGGAGCAAACTTGCCATGATGGAATCAAAATGCGCCCCCGCGTTCAATCCATTGCCAAATACATAGTTTTCCGCCTGCGTTTCTCCCAGGTCGTCAAAGGCTCCGACGTCTTTAGAGGCTGCCTTGCTTCCATAAAGGACAAAATCCTCCACGCTGCTGATGCTGTACCAGCCGGTACTTTCATCATAGGTAATCCATGCGCCATCCGAGCCATAATTTTCATCCAGGGTAAGAAGATAAGCCGTCAGCGCGTCGTCTGAGTCGGAAGTCGTCTCAGCGGTCGGCGCTCCCATATCTCCACCCAAATCTCCATCCGGCAGACTTCCACTCATATCTCCACCCGGTGTGTTTCCATCCGGTGTGCTTCCGCCAGGCGTACCAGAACTGGAGGAGCCGCTGCTGCTATAAGTGAAATTCCCGCTGGAATCGGTATAGGAATCAATAAAATCATTCAGCGAATACTCGATCTGCAGCAGCAGATATTCATAATAGGAGCCTGTGATATAGATTCCACTACTGTCCTCATCCGTCAGGGAGAGCCGGTTCCCACTCTCATCTACCAGCGTCAGGCTGTTAATATAAGCCGCAAATGCCGCGGACATGTCATCCGACAAAAGACTCGTCCATGTCCCATCCGCACGGGTTCCGGAAGAAGAATACTGTCCCATCATCCACTCATACGCCTCATCCGCATAATCCAGGCTGGTAATCGGGCACCAGCACATCGATCCGCAGACCGCATCACTGATGGTGCTGGTATAAGTACCTGTACTCGAGTTGTAGGTAATCCCCGCCGCGCCGATCGCGTACAGATACGGATAATACAGTGCGCTGTCGCCGGACGCTCCTACAACGGCGCTTTGCGCCCCGCCGCCGCTGTGGCCAAAGGTAAAGAAGCTGTCTGTATCTCCGGGCAGAACAGACGCATTTGCCCGGTAATAGTGGATCGCCGCTTTCAGATCCGTCACACCCCAGGGCGCTCCGCCATCCGTCGTATCCCTTCCGCGGCATCCTGCATACAGATAGATGATTCCCGCACTCGTGTAGGTGGTCACCCCCGAAGAGAAGCCGGTCGGCGCTGCCTGCGCCGAATATCCCGCAGTGTTCACCGGAATCACGATGGGAGCGGTCGAGGCCGTGTAATTTCCCACCGTGGCCGTCGTAAAGCTGACCAGCGTGTACGTACCATCCCCATTGGAAGTCGTATTCATATAGGCTCCTGGAACATAGATCCCAAAGGATTCATAAGTCGTATCATAAGGATCATCGCAATATACCACCCCGGTCTGATAATATACGTCCGAGCTGGAATTGTACTGCCACGCACTGCTGTCAAATGTCACGCTCTCATTCGCCACAATGCTGGCCAGATCCTCAGCCTCCTCATCCGATATTCCGCTGGTCTCCTCCTCAGATATCTCGATAACGAATGCGCCATCCTCTGCTTCCGTCTCCGCGTTTTCCTCCGTTTCTGTTTCTGCTTCTGTTCCGGCGGTCTCTTCCGTATCGGAAACATCCTCCTCCGCTTCAATCACAACATCAGCCGCTTCCGAAATTGTTTCCGCCTCGGAAGTCTCTGCCGTTTTCACTGCTGTCTCGGAAACCTCTGCCTCAACAACAATTTCCGTCTCCTCTGCATTCACCTGACTCCTTTCCATAGAAAAAGCTCCGGACAAAGAAGTGACGCTCACAACAGCAGCCATGCCTATGGCAATCCACATTTTTTTGCTTCTCATGATACACCTCCTAAAAAAGTATAATGTTACACATTTTTAAACATTGCTACATGCTCTCAATAAGTGATGTAATCATTGTATTCCGATTTTCCTCGCTCGTCAACCTCTTTTTAAAATAGTATCCTGCCTGGAGGACTTTTGTTGGCTTTTGTCGGACACTTTTGCGGTTTAACAATCTTTTACCGATACGCCCCAAAATATTTTTTTCGAAACAGCTCTCGATCCCCGAAATATAAAAAACACATCCATTACGCTCATGCGTGCCCGGATGTGTTTTTTATTATATATCGTTTCCTGTCTATTCTCTTCTTAAGTCTATTCTCTTCTTAAGCGATCTTTGTCTTCGCAAGCTCCGCCAGAGTCGCAAATCCTTCTGCGTCGTTTACTGCCATGTCAGCCAGAACCTTGCGGTTCAGCTCTACACCCGCGAGCTTCAGTCCATACATGAACTTGCTGTAGGAGATGCCATTCAGACGAGCCGCCGCATTGATACGTGCGATCCACAGCTGACGGAACTGACGCTTTTTCTGCTTTCTGCCTGCGTAGGAAGTAGCCAGCGCACGCATCACGGACTGCTTTGCGATTCTATATTGTTTGGATCTGGCGCCTCTGTAGCCCTTCGCCAGTTTTAAAACACGATTGTGTTTCTTCCTTCTGTTCATTCCACCTTTAATTCTAGCCATTTCTTAATTCCTCCTTCGACGTCCTGCCATCCTCTCTGTCTGAGCTGGCGATTACAAATATGGTAAAATCTTCTTCATGTTGGAAGCATTCGTCACATCTGTGATGGTAGACTTCCGCAGATTCCTTTTTCTCTTGGTCGACTTCTTCGTTAAGATATGGCTCTTATACGCTTTGTTTCTCTTTAACAGTCCGGTACCGGTCTTTTTAAAACGTTTCGCAGCTGCTCTGCTAGTCTTCATTTTTGGCATCGTGTAGTTCCTCCTTTTATGAACGTTTTTCCGTCAGAAACAGGGTGAGATTTCTCCCCTCCTGTTTAATCGGGCGGTCAATGATCGCCACATCCTCCAGCTGCTTCGCAAAATCCTCAAGGATAAAGCGATTCGCCTGCATATGGGCCATCTCCCTTCCGCGAAAGCGCAGGGTGACCTTTACTTTGTTTCCCTTTGTAATGAATTTACGGGCGTTCGTTATCTTGGTATTCACGTCATTCTCGTCAATGTTCGGTGATAATCGAATCTCTTTGACCTCAACCGTCTTTTGTTTTCTCCTGGCCTCTTTCTCTTTCCTGGCCATCTCATAACGGTACTTCCCGTAGTCGATGATCTTGCACACCGGTGGCTTCGCCGCAGGAGCAATCTTCACAAGATCCAGCTCAGCCTCCCTGGCCAGCTTCTGCGCCTCTTTTGCGGACATAATCCCCAGCTGTTCGCCATGCTCACCGATCAAGCGGACTTCCCGGTCTCTGATTTGTTCGTTAATCATTAAATCGCTAATCTTCGTACACCTCCACACATTGGAATCACGATCATACTCTGGATATCCCGCAGATTTTCTCTGCACTCTAACCCATATCAATCATGAAAAAAGCGGATAACACAGTTATCCACCTTCATACCGCGACAATCCCCTCCGCGCAGGCATAAATCACACCTGGCGTACTCACACTGTCTTCTATATGAACCACTGGTCACAGCATGCTGACAATCTTCCAGAATAAGAAGAAATGTGCAGCGCAGGCCACGCAATCGTGCGAACACAATACGGCGCGTGGCTCTCACGCGTGCCAGGGTGAGAGTGGACACTCTGCTTTCCTGTTAATCACAACTTTGTTTACTTTAACACAGGATTTTCCCGGTGTCAATCTTTTTTACACATTTTCCCGCGTAATATTTTTCAGCCATTTTTTGCTCTTATAGTTATGTAATACCCATGGCCATTTCACAAATTCATCGGTGCAGAGAAGGAAATACACCCACATCGGCGGAAGCTTCAGGACAAACGCCGCGAAAAAACCAAGCGGCACTGCGTAGCACCACATGTCGATCGTATCACAGATCAGGCCAAACCGGCTGTCCCCGCCCGCGCGGAAAATCCCGGCGATCAACGTGGTATTTACAGCCGTTCCCATAATATAGTAGGTATTGATCAAAAGCATCACCTTCAGATATCCCATCGCAGTCTCCGAGAGGGAGGCGTAAGAAAGGACAAACGGAATGCACACCGCCACCAGAAGGCCGCCGAACACTCCTGCTGCTACGGTCAGCTTCATCGACCGGCCCGCGTCCCGGTCCGCATCCCCGATGCGGTTCGCCCCGATCTCTTTTCCCACAAAAATCCCGGACGCGCTCGCAATGCTATAGCAGAGCACCGTCCCGAAATTACGCACCACCACAACTATGGAATTCGCCGCTACCACATCGGAACCCATGTGTCCCATGATTACGGAATACATGGAAAATCCAACGCTCCAGACAATATCATTCGCTAACGCCGGAACCGACAGGCGCAGAAAATCCCGCATCAGCACACCACTTTTCTGGAACATGGCCTGCGGGCGCAGATGCACGTCCTTTGAAACCGCTGATACGCCAAAGCAGGCAATCAGTTGAATCACGCGGGCGATGGAAGTCGCGATCGCTACGCCCTGCGCCCCCAGGCGCGGCGCGCCGAACAGGCCGTAAATAAAGACTGCGTTCAGGCTTATATTGATCAGCAGCGCGCCAATGTTCAGCACTGTACTGATCTTCACCCGCTCAATGCTGCGCAAAACAGAGAGATATATCTCCGAAAATCCCCAGCAGAGATAGCTGATGCTGATCACCTGCAGATAAGACGCTCCAATCTGTATCAGCTCCTGATCTGACGTAAACACCATCATCATCAGACGGGGAACCGCGGCCGCCGGAAGCGCGAACAGCAGAGAAATACCAAAGGAAAAGCGCAGGGCGATTCCCTCCACCTTTTCAATCGCATCCAGGTTTCCTTTGCCCCAATACTGCGCGCAGAGCATGGTCGCCCCCGTGCCAAGGCCATAAAAGACCATATATAAAACGCTCGAATATTGCGTCGCCAGCGACACGGCAGAGATGGACGACTGCCCAACCGAGTTCAGCATAATGACATCCGCCGAGCTGATCGCCGCGCTGAACAGGTTCTGTATCACAATCGGCAGCGCCAAAAGCAGAATCTGCCGGTAGGATTCTCTGCCTGCCTTTCCTTTCTTTCCCATAAAGCCTTCCTCACCTTTTCTATACTCGAAGTTGATAAATGTTATCATACTTTTCTTTGGAAAGCAATCCAGATGAAATAAATTTTTTCCTGTTCTTATGCGAAAAGAGAGCCGAAACGATATTCCGACTCTCTTTCTGCGTTTTCCGTTCTTGAATTTTCTCTTTTCCTGATCCGAATGATTCCCTCAGAAGTACTGTCTTACTTCCCATTAAATGTGACGCACTCTGTCTCTTCACAGCGACACGCAGCCACACCTGAGATGTCCACATGATCTGCGTGGCAGACGCAGTCGTCATTATACTCACAGTTCACCGCCTCACAGCGGACGTCGATCCGGCGGTCCGGACGCATACCGCAGCCACAGGAATCCTTCACACTGTCTGTCGTTCTCTCATGAAAGCTCTCACAGCAGGTATCCCGGCAATCCTTCGCCTCCTCGCCGCCCACCTGAATATCTCCCTTGCAGCAGTACATGGAATCATTGTATCTGCAATTCTGTGCAGAACATACTAAATCTGGCATAACGCTACCTCCTGTCCATTCTTACCAAAATAGTAAACGACGTAAGTCGTTTTACTTTGCGCCGGACGCAAGGCTGCGAAGCAGCCATTCCTCATGCGTCCGTGTGCACCCTTTATAGTGAATGACAAAAGAATTTTGTCGTTCACTATAATATTTCGGTGCTGTTCTAAACTGTTACACAGAAAGTAGTTTCCGCAAATGCCAGAAAAATATACCTGCATCACGCAAATTGGACGCCGATCTCGACGTGCGCACAACTCCAAAGCATATAAATTAATTCGTGCGAATCTCCTGCCGCATGAACCCGACGTAAGAGCATCCAAACGCAACGATCATCTCCGCAATCAGGCCAACCAGATGCGGCCACACCAGCAGCAGGCTCTGTCCCAGCGACAGATAGCTGCTGATCGCCCCGACCAGCTGACTGGTGGTGACGACGTTGACGGAACGGACGGACGGATTCATGATCGTCGTAACCGCCTCGCTGTACAGATAGTATGGTGAAATCCGGTTCAGGTTCAGCTTTAGCGTATAATAGTTTACCTGATTGAACATCTGGCCGTAATACGTATTGATCGGATACACCGCACCAGCGATGATGGTCGCCAGAAGGCTCATGAAAATAGAGAAGAAAATCCACAGCGCGATCGTGACCAGCGCTGAGGTCGCAGAATGGCGGCATATAGTGGAAAACAAGATCGCCAGTGCCAGCCAGAACGCGATATAGACTACCGTAAAGGTCAGGAAAAAGAAAATGCGCAGCACTTCCTCTCCATCCGGCGTCAACCCGGTCGCCAGCACACCGACGGCGCCCAGGGCGATTCCCATGGTATATATCACAATCGCGATCACTGCCGTTCCCGCCAGAAACTTTCCTATTATAATAGAGTCCCGGTAGATCGGCTGCGCGACCAGACGGTTCAGCGTATTGGACTGCCGCTCACTGTTGATCGCGTCAAAGCCAAGCGCCAGCCCGACAATTGGCCCCAGCAGTGCGATGAATGACATAAAAGACGGAATCGAGCTGCCGCTGGACGTATAAAGCTCCAGGAACAGATAGTCGCTTGTCGATTCCGACAGCTCGCTGATCGCCCCGTACAGACTTGCGAAACTCGTTCCGCCGATCAGGAGCAGCATAATCAGAAAGCGTCTGCTGCGCAGCTGATCCGCCATTTCCTTGCGAAAAAGCGCGTACAGACCGGTAAAGCCGCTCACCCGTCTGGCCTTTGAAATCGATCCGCCATTTCCCGGCAGGTTTCTGGCAGTATTCGAGCCCGAAGTACCGACAGACGGCCGGGTTATGTTTCTTTCCGAATCTGACGCGCCGTGGGTTCTGTATGTCATAACTGCTTCTTTCATCTGCCTGCCCTGCCTTTTCAAAATAAACTCTGTAAATCTCATCCAGATCTCCGCCGCGCTGATGCAGGTGGTAAACGGTATAGCCGTTCTCGCCTAAAAACTGTGTAAGCTTCGGGCGGATATCCTTTTTCGAGGTGATCATGAACTTATCGCCCTCTTTTTCAATTTTCTTCACGCCCTCCTGCTGATACAGCATGCCGAGCAGCTGATCATCCAGCGGCTGCACCGTCAGCTCCAGCAGATAGGAGCCTTCCTTGCGGATGTGCTCCTCCAGCTCGCGCAGCGTCCCCTCGACAATCAGGTTCCCTTCTATAAAGATACCGACCCGGTCGCAGATCTGCTGAATCTGCTGCAGCTGATGGGAGGAAATCAGGATCGTCCGCCCATCCTCCACTGCCAGCTCCCGAATCAGGATCAAAAGCTTGCGCATTCCTTCCGGGTCGATACCGAGCGTCGGCTCATCCATAATGATAACCTCCGGATCCTTCATCAGCACATCCGCCACGCCCAGTCTCTGGCGCATACCCTTGGAATATGTGCCGACTTTCTGGTCTCCGGCATACTCGATATCTACACGTTTCAGCAGTGTCTCAATCCGGTCTTCGAGCTCCTGCCCTTCCAGACCATTCAGGCGGCCGGTAAATCGCAGATTCTGGTGCCCGGTCATATCCCCGTAAAAGCCCGCGTTATCCGGCAGGTAACCGACAATCGACTTCACTCCCAGCGGATCCCGCGTACAGTCCATGCCCTCGATTGTCGCCTGTCCGCCGCTCGGCTCCGTCAGTCCCAGAAGCATCAGAATCGTCGTCGTCTTCCCGGCGCCGTTCGGGCCAAGCAGGCCAAACACCTCACCCCTGTGGATAGAGAGCGTCAGGTCATTCACAGCCACTTTTTTGCCATAGCGCTTGGTCAGATGAGACATCTCGATAACGTGATCATTTTTTTCGCTTCCAATATCCGCCATAGTTACCGTCTCCCGAATTTCTTAAAGATCAATGCCAGCAGAATCACCAGCAGGATAATGATGCCGAGCGCCACAAATCCCCAGGTTGAGGAGGTCTTTACCGATACACGGAACGCAACGGTATCCGAGGTTTCGCTTGTGCTAACCGTGATATCCGTCTCGTAGTCGCCCGTGATCGAATCCTCGCACGGCGTCACATAAGCGGTCACTTCCACCGAAGCCCCTGCTTCCAGCGTGTCAATCGTCGATTCGCTGAATGTCACTTCCCAGTCGGTCGGTGCAGAGGAAGACAGTGTCACGTCGGTCAGGTCTACATTGCCGTTGTTTGTAATCACCAGCGTCACAGAGGATTCCTTATTCTCATACGCGTCAAAGCTCAGCAAACCGCTCGAGGTAGAAAGAGAAATATCATAGGTACCGGTGATATTAATCGTCAGCTCCATTTTCAGCGTCTCATTCGCGGAGGAGGCAGTTACCGGAATCGTATATTCGCCCTTTTCCACGGTTTCCGGCGGCGTCACGGTGATCGTCAGCCCCTGGCTGCTCTCCGCGTCCACATCAATGCTCGCCACCGCGGTAGAGGTATCATCCGACGGTGTGATCGTTACTGTCCAACCGCTCGGCGTCTCCGTTGAAAGGCTATAGGTCTGGTCGATCGTGCGGTTATTGATCAGCGTCGCGTCAAAGCTGAAGGAAGTACCGGTCGCGCCCTCCTGCTCCGGGTATTCCGAAGAAAAGCTGCTCTCCCCGCGCACCTCCGCGCTGACATTCAGCGTCAGCGTCAGGGTGTCCGTATCTCCGGTGTCCGAGGTCGCCAGAAGCACCACCTCATATTCCCCGTCTTCCTCATCATCCGGAATCGTCAGACTATATGTCACCAGGCCGCTGTCATTCGATTCATTTCCGGTGATATGTACCTTCGAAATCTCCGTACTGCTGCCCTTAAAATAGCCTTCCCAGCCATCCGGAAGTGATTCTGTCGTCAGCGTGATGTCATGTCCCGCACCATCCGCGCTGATAAAATCCAGTGAGAAGCTGAGCGTATCACCAGCCGTCGCCGACATCCCCGGATAATCCGTGTTCATCTCAATTCCGGTTAACACTTCTGCAGAAGCCGTTGTACCCGTCGTCAGATTCTCCGTCTCGTCCTCCTCCGTGGCATAAACAGCCACAGAAGAAAACAGCATCGCCGCAGATAAAAGCACCGAAGCTGTTTTCCACATCGTTTTCCGATTCAAATTCCTTACGCCCTTCATAATCAAATCTGTCCTTTCCTTGGATTTTCAATCTTTTTTCAAGGAAAGTTTACCCAGTAAGTGTGTTTCATTTTTGATAGTTCTGTGGTGGGAATGTGTAGGAACTGTGAAGATCTGATGGAAAAATGAAGCCTAAGCGATTGATTTTAAAGACTGCCTGCCTTTCGGATCCCTCATGATCCCGCCGATTGTACTTTCCAGAGTATACACCTTCGGGAGACTGCAGCTTCCCTCTATAAACAGGGTTTGAGAAAGCATAACATTCTGCGCGTTCCTTCCGATCTGGATTTCATACGCTCCGCTCTCTGCTGTCTCTCCTCCCCGATCCGTTTCGCAATCGCAAACAATGCGATCCCGTACAGGATGACGAACAATAATTTTTAATCATCCATATAAGATACAACGGCAGACTGATTGTATCCGTTTTTCCAACGGTGTTATCCCCCACATTTTTCAGGGACAGTTTAAAGCCAATTTCCGGAGCATATTTTTTGCAGTATTCCTGATAACTTTTTGCCCGCGTGTGAAGCTGGGCTTTCGCTTCTACCGGGATAATTCTATCCTCATATTCAAACAGAAAATCAAGCTCCGCCGTATTCCCTGAACGCCAAAAATAAGGATGAATTTCCTGAGTGATCAGCTCTGTCAATACATAATTTTCCGTGAAAGCCCCTTTAAAATTGCGATATAAATCGGAATCCTCCAGAATGGTCTTCCAGGAAACGCCGGATTTTTTTCTTAAGAGTCCCACATCTGACATATAAACCTTAAAATATGCCGCATTTGCCTGAAAAGATAATGGTAACTCGGCATTTGACACCAGTTCCAGCCGATAAATCAGTCCCGCATCTTTCAGCCACTCTAATGCGTCTTCCAGCTCATGCGATCTTTTTCCGGCCTTTACATGAGAAAAGACAAATTTATTATTTTCCTTTGCCAGCTGCTTTGGAACGGAATCCCAGATCCAGCCCAGCTTTGGCACGTCCACAATCGGTGCGTATTTAGCAAAATCGCCGACATAATCCTCCAGAATGTCTCCTTGAATCCTGTCAACTGCCTCAAAGTTATGACTATCCACCCACTTATTTACAGCCTCCGGCATCCCGCCGACAATATAATAATACTGAAGTTTCTTCTCCAGGTTTTTCGTATATAATTCCGGAAGTTCACGGCGCAAATCGTATTTCTGCACTCCATCGTACAGTGCCTGACCGCCATCCGCCCGCAAAAATTCCGAAAAACTTAATGGATACATATGCATTCTCTCTACTTTTCCAACAGGAAAAGATATTCCATCCCTGCGAATAGAAACTCCCAATAAAGAGCCTGCGCAAATAATATGAAGCTCTCTTTTGTTTTCGCAAAAATATTTCAGTGAGGTAATTGCTTTCGGACAGGCCTGTATTTCATCAAATATGAGCAGTGTCTTTCCAGGTATAATCGGTTTCTGGCGCAGAATATTCCCCAGCTCATCAAGAATCCGATCCACATCAAAGTCGTATTCAAATACAGAGGCCAGCCCTGTATTTCCTTCAAAGTAAAAATAAGCTACATCTTCAAAAAACTGCTCCCCAAACTGCTTGCATACATATGTTTTCCCACATTGGCGAACGCCAGTCAGTAACAAAGGCTTGCGATCCGGTGAATCCTTCCATTCCACCAGACGTTTCATAATGTCCCTCTCCATATTATGCGCATCCTTTCATTTTTTTGGAGTTTAGCACAGATTTTTATAAGAATCAATCAATGTTTTCATTTTTCATATGATTTTTGTTTCAGAATTAACATTTTTCGTAGGAACTCCGTCATATGCTTACTTTCAACCGCGACCTGCGATGATCCGCCGGGTGCGCCGGATTTTCAAACTGGCCTGGTATGAAGCTGCCTTCCATTTCCTGCGCCAGCTGCTCTGCCATGGCAATGGCTCCCGGCATACCCTGGATCATCCGTTCATTATTCTTTCATTTATCTCGCCCGCGTCGCGATTTCTTCTTTGATCGCCGCCGTGAAGTCAACGAGGCTGCTCTGTCCTTTGTCGCCCTCGGAACGGCTTCTGACAGACACCAGTCCCTCTTCCTCTTCTTTTGCGCCAACTACGAGCATATACGGGGTCTTCGCGATCTGCGCCTCGCGGATCTTATAGCCGATCTTCTCCGCACGGGTATCGACATTTGCCCGGATTCCTTCCTCACGGAGCGCCGCTTTTACCTTATCTGCATAGTCAATATACTTATCGGAAATCGGCAGGATGCGCACCTGCTCCGGAGAAAGCCAGGTCGGAAACGCGCCCGCAAAGTGCTCAATCAGGATACCGATGAAACGCTCGATGGAGCCGAACGCCACGCGGTGAATCATGATCGGGCGGTGTTTTTCGCCGTCCGCGCCGATGTACTCGCACTCAAAACGCTGCGGCAGCTGGAAGTCGAGCTGGATGGTGCCACACTGCCAGGTTCTGCCGATGGAATCCTCCAGATGAAAATCGATCTTCGGGCCGTAGAACGCGCCGTCGCCCTCGTTGACCACATAATCCAGGCCAAGCTCATCAAGTGCGCCGCGCAGGCCGTCGGTCGCCATCTCCCAGTCCTCGTCGCTGCCCATGGAATTTTCCGGGCGGGTCGAGAGTTCCACATGATACTTGAATCCAAAGAGCTGATATACCTCATCGATCAGATTTACCACGCCCTTGATCTCGCCGCGGATCTGCTCCGGAGTCATAAAGATATGCGCATCGTCCTGCGTGAAGCAGCGCACACGCATCAGGCCGTGCAGCTGGCCGGATTTCTCATGGCGGTGCACGATGCCCAGCTCACCCATACGCAGCGGCAGGTCGCGATAGGAGCGCGGCTCTGACTTGTACACAAGCACGCCGCCCGGGCAGTTCATCGGCTTGATTGCATAATCTTCGTCGTCGATGACCGTCGTATACATGTTTTCCTTATAATGATCCCAGTGACCGGAGGTCTCCCAGAGCTGGCGGTTCAGGATAATCGGAGTCGAAATTTCGACATAGCCCGCCCTGGTATGGATCTCTCTCCAGTAATCCAGAAGCGTATTTTTCAGAATCATGCCGTTTGGCAGGAAGAGCGGGAAGCCCGGCCCCTCATCCGCCATCATGAACAGTCCAAGCTGCTTGCCCAGCTTTCTGTGATCGCGCTTCTTTGCTTCTTCAATGCGAGCCAGATGCTCATCGAGGTCTGCCTTTTTGGTAAATGCCGTGCCATAGATACGGGTCAGCATTTTGTTCTTCTCCGAACCTCTCCAGTACGCGCCGGCAATGCTGGTCAGCTTAAACGCCTTCACCGGCTTCGTGCTCATCAGATGCGGTCCCGCACACAGGTCAACGAACTCTCCCTGCTGATAAAAGCTGATTTCCGCATCCTCCGGCAGATCCTCGATCAGTTCCACCTTATATGGCTCATTCTTTTCTTTAAAGAAAGCGATGGCCTCTTCTCTCGGCTTCGTAAAGCGGATAAGCGGCAGCCCTTCCTTCACAATTTTCTTCATCTCCGCCTCGATCTTCTCCAGATCCTCCGGCGTGATCGGTTTCTCGCTGTCAATGTCGTAATAGAAGCCATCCGCAATTGACGGACCGATCGCCAGCTTCACATCCGGGTACAGACGCTTGATCGCCTGCGCCATGATATGCGAGGTCGTGTGACGGAACGCAGCGGCGCCCTCCGGGCTGTCAAAGGTCAGAATGTTCAACTCACAGTCTGAATCTACGACCGTGCGCAGATCTGCCTCCTCGCCATTGATCTGGGCGACTGTCGCCACCCGCGCCAGGCCTTCGCTGATGTCCTTCGCGATATCAATGACAGCCATCGGCTGCGCGTATTCCCGTGTTGAACCGTCTTTCAATGTGATTATCATGTTATGTCATCCTCCTTATTTTGCGCTTATTTTCCCTGTTTTCATTTCCGCTATGGAACGTTTCCGTACCTTCCTAAATTAAGAGGCTTTTCCCTCACTCTGTACGGAATGCCATCCGGCAGGGACTGATCTGGCATCTGCATTACTCTTCTTCGTCATCTTCCTCATCCTCATCGGAGCCGTAAATGTATTCGTCAGAGGAATTGCCGCTGCCATTGTGGCTGAACAGGGTAATCCCGCCCTTCATTGGCGGCGTCAGCCATCCAAGCAGAATCCCAAACAGCAGCACATCCGCAAGCAGCAGGCCCTTTTCCAGCGGGCTCCAGTCTGACAGGAAAACCAATTTTACTGCTTTCCATTTTTCTTTCATCGATTCTCTCCTTTCTTTTCCAGCAGGTTCAGTTCCGACCGGGAGTTCCCGTTCCTGCTTATCCCCGCACAGCGCCAGGTGATCCTTCACACAGAAAAGCCCCTGACAGCCCAAAAAGACTGTCAGGGGCGATCATACAATACCGCGGTTCCACCCTGGTTTTTACTCATTCGACGATAACGGAGTCACCGGACCGGATTGGGGCCACTCAGAGGTAGTTTTCAAATGGTTCCGCATAAGGGCTTTCCAGCAGCCGCCCTCTCTCTGGATGCTTCCACATTTTACTCTTCTCTTCTACGTGTTATGATTGATCTATGCGCAATTCATCCGCCAGTTTTCCGGCTGTCAGGCAAAATCGAACACTTATTCTCGATTCTTTCCCACAATGATTCCGCGAAGCAACGAAACATACAACCGTATTCGCATCGGGATATCTGACTGCGTCACTCAGACAAGTATAGCATTTCCGACCGGTTTGTCAACACCCGATTTTTTCTTTCAGATAACGATTCCGCTATTCCGTTACTATTCACGGGGTGGAGAAGACGGACTGAGATTTTGAACTTTCGTGAGA
>JAJBUL010000132.1 GCA_020860365.1 Clostridiales bacterium
GCCTAAATCAAGGCTTTGAGGCATTTTCAATTCAATTCAACTGTCGAAGACCCGTTTCCTGAAATGTTGCCAAGAACCGCTTTTGTTCTTAAATATACAGCTGATTTCAGTATAGAAACCAGATCACTGAATCACAGCTCAGTATTTGTTACAGATCACACGTTACAAGTACACTTCAGTACTTAGTCTGTTTTTATAAAATCATTGCAATTATCCATGCAACATTATATAATGACTGGAACGAGAAAAATTCTCTAACTGTCAAAACGAGGAGGTTCCGCATGAGATACTGTGATTACAAATTCAAAGTACCCGCAGAAAAAATCGTCCGTGTCATTACGGACACAGATGCTAAAAATGAAGCGGACGACCAGTTTGCTATCGTGCAGGCTCTTTTAAGTCCCCGTTTCGAAAATGTTGGTTTTATCGCCGCACACTTTGGAAAACGGGTAGAGGATTCTATGGAGCGAAGCTTCCAGGAACTGGAAAACATCTTTGACATCATGCATATCGAGGACAAAAACGTCCTTTATCGCGGTGCGCCGCATGCTCTCCAGGACAAGGATACGCCGGTTATGAGCCCCGGTGCGGAGCTGATTGTGCGAGAAGCCATGAAAGACGACTCCCGCCATCTGTTTGTGACCTTTCTGGGACCGCTGACCGACCTTGCCAGTGCTTTCCTGATAGAGCCCCGTATCAAAGGTCGGTTGACCGCTATCTGGATTGGCGGCGGATGCTACCCGCAGGGAGGTGCTGAATTCAATCTGAGCAATGACATTATTGCCGCAAATGTCGTCTTCCGTTCTGGTATCGATCTGTGGCAGGTTCCTAAAAATGTCTATGAGATGATGGCAGTCTCTATGTCTGAGCTGGAGTATAAGGTATCAGATTGCGGAGAGATCGGCGCCTATCTGCTGGAACAGCTGAATACACATGTTCACGAACCAATTCCCCGCAACAGCTCTTTCCGAACGGGAGAGACCTGGGGGCTGGGAGATAATCCGGCCATAGGATTAATCCTGTATGAGCACCGTTTCCTTTACGACCAGATATCCGCTCCTGTCATCACTGAAGAGATGAAATATTTGCACACCGGTTTAAACCCGGCAATCCGGGTCTACCGCTCCATTGATAGCCGGCTCATTTTAGACGACCTGTTTGCCAAACTGGCGCTGTACGCCAGGAAACATCCACAGTAGTGCATTCTTTATCAAAACAGTCATTTCGGACGGAGGATTCTATGTATCATTTAATAATTGCCGATGATAAAGACAAAATATGTGAAGGCATTGCCAATCTTTTCCCATGGGAGCAGATCGGGTTTCAGGTGATCGGGCAATTTTTCAATGGGCAGGACGTATTAAAATTTCTGGATGAAAAAGCTCCTCTCGTAGATGTTATTCTCTGCGACATAAGAATGCCTGGAATGGACGGACTTGAAGTCTGTCGCCGCATCGCTGCCTGGCCGAATATCCGAATTGTGCTTTTCAGCAGCTATAAGAATTATGAATACTTCCGTAAAGCGCTCCAGTATCGTATTACTGATTATCTGCTAAAGCCGATCAATTACAAAGATCTGACGCAATGCTTTGAAAAAATACGGGAAGAGCTAGACAGGGAACGCGGGAAAGACCAGTCGTGTTCAGACATGTATGAACCTACGCTTCTTCCAGGCGGCAGCAGCCGTCTGACAGATGAAGTGATCCAGTACCTGAACGAGAACTATCAGAATGCTTCACTGGAAAAAGCTGCTACCTACGTCGGCCTCTCCCCTTCCTACCTTTCCCGTCTTTTTAAAGAAAAAAGCGGGATTGGCTTTTCTGACCTGCTTCTGAAAATCCGGATGGAAAAGGCAGCGACCATGCTTTCTGATATCCGCTATAAAAGCTATGAAATCGCACATCGGGTTGGTTATGATAATCCAAAGAATTTTTCCCGCGCATTCAAAGCATATTATGGCGTATCCCCCAGTGAATACCGCCGTGAAAGTACAAAGAGAAATGCAAACGCAAATCCTAACGCAGTCGAAAACACAAGTACGGGTGCGGGTACCGATTCTCACACAGATACAGGAGGGATAAACGCATGATGCGTCGTTTTTTCATCCGGCGTACGGTTCAGTATGTCTGCTGGTTCCTGATTCCCATCATCTGCGCTTTTCTGTTTTTTGGCACTCTGATGGTGCGCCAGCAATCCGCTTCCCTTGCTCAGGAGGGTGAAAATTCTCTGGACGCGCTTTACAGCCAGCTTGATCTGGTCGTAAACAGCGTGATGGAAGAGCAAAACAAGGTTGCCAACAGTACAAATATGATGGTCGCTCTGAAAAAAATCCTTTCCAGTGAGGATTATATCTCTTACAGCGATTCCATTTATATACGCAGCATCACTACCTTTTTATCCGGCATTGTGCAGTCACATGACTACATATCCTCTATTTACCTGTATTTTGACGGGTATGATGCGTATTTTTCTTCGACATCGAAGAAGCTGACGCTCTCAGACGAAGATGACAGCTGGCTTAGCATCTATCTGAGTATGGATGACGCTACGGAAGGACTCGCCCGGCTGCGGACACAGACAGAAAGCACTTATTCCGAGGATTCCGCCACACAGGTTCTTTCCATCTACCGCCGGATGCTGATTCAGGACGGTGTCATTGTCGTAAATCTGAATTTGCAAAAGCTTCAGGAAAGTCTGAACAGTATGTCCGCGAACACGATGGAAAAGCTGTATCTTTTTGACGACACTGGAGCCTTGTTGACGGCCGATGAGGAGGAAATTGTCAGCTCCATTTCTTCAGAAGACATGAAGCAACAGCTTTTAAAACTTACTGACACAGATGAAAACGCAAAATGGCAAACGCTTGGCGGCGGTTCTTATCTGATCCAGGTACAGTATTATGAATTATATCACCTGTATCTGGCGTCCATGATCCCGCGCATCTCCCTGATCCGCAATATGCTTCCGCTGTTTGGAATATTTATTCTTTTTTTCCTGCTGGATGTGGCCATCGCGATATCAATATCCTATGTGACGACAAAAGGAAACTTTCGCGAAATTGAATATACCCTGCATTTATTTGAACAGGCAGAGCAGGGAAATTTCCCGGAACAGGAGGATAAACAGCCACAGTGTTAATGAGCAGCTCTCTTGTCCACTTATAGATTGACTTACTTGTCACTCAT
>JAJBUL010000266.1:0-15992 GCA_020860365.1 Clostridiales bacterium
TTTCCATGCGATTTTTTGGGGTTTTCGGAGTGGAATTTACTTTTTCACTTCAGCCTTTCAGTATGAATGCGTTAGCAAATAGATATGTGGCGCAATCTGCTTTCCCAGATCCCCGGTTATGATCTGATTTGAATAATCCTGTTTTGCCGGCACAGCCATCCGAATGTATTCCTTTGTGTAGCCGAGAAAATACTCTGCACCGTCGATCCTGGCCTTTTCCTCAAAAAGCACCTCAACGTTCTTCCCGGCCCACTCCTCTTCAAACCGGCTTCGGTTCCGTTCTCCGAGTTCAATCAGGATGTTACTGCGGACGCCTTTTTCTGTCTCTGGAAGCTGCCCAGGCATCGCGGCCGCGCGCGTCCCCTGTCTTCTGGAATATTTGAAGATATGTGTTTCATATAAATGAAGCTTCTCCAGAAAATTCACAGTTGTATGAAATTCCTCCTGCGTCTCCTGCGGAAAACCAACGATCACATCAGTCGTAATCGCCGGGCGGTTAAATGCCTTCCGCAAAATGTTGCATTTTTCTTCAAATTCCTCCGCCGTATACCGGCGGTTCATTCTTTTCAAAACAGAAGTACAACCGCTCTGCAGGGAAAGGTGAAAATGTGGACAGACTTTTGGCAAAATACACAGACTGTCAGCAAATTCTTCTGTGACAATTCCCGGCTCCAGAGAACCGAGACGGATACGGGCAATGCCCGGCACCTCATGTACCGCCTGAATCAGGGAGAGAAGAGATGCCCCGGCGCCACTGCCGTGGAGGCCGTACGAACTCGATGCTGATTCAAAATCGCTGCCGTAGGAGCTTAAATGAATTCCCGTCAGAACCACCTCGCGGCAGCCATTCTCTGCCAGAATTTCTATCTCACGCAGAATATCCTCCATCCTGCGGCTCCTGACACGTCCGCGTGCATACGGGATAATACAATAGGTACAAAACTGATTACAGCCGTCCTGTACCTTAATATAGGCGCGCGTATGTTCCTCTGTGCGGGTAATGGAAAGGTTCTCATATTCATGATTATGATTGATATCAATCTTTTCGACCACCCGGCCGTCCGTTTCCTCAAATAATCCATTTTCTCCGGTGCACAATCCGGCATTTTCGCAGAACTCTGCAGTGTCTGCCGCTTTCTTTCCTTCACGAACCGACTCAAACATCCGCAGAGCATCAACCAGATCTTTTTTACAATTATTGCCAAGCACCAGGTCAGCCATCCCGTCTTCTTCCAGCGGGTGCTCCGTTGTCTGTACATAACAGCCCGTCGCCACTACAATCGCGTCCGGGTTCATTTTCCTGGCCTTATGCAGCATCTGCCTTGATTTACGGTCCGCAATATTCGTTACCGTGCAGGTATTAATCACATACACATCCGCGCCGGGCGCGAATGGCACAATCTCATATCCGGCCTCTTCCAAAAGCTGCCGCATAGCTTCCGTCTCATATGCATTTACCTTACAGCCCAGATTATGAAGCGCTGCTTTTTTTCCCATAGCCAATTCCTCTTTTCCGCCGTCATCCCGGCTCCATATAGACATCTTGCTCATACTATCCCGGGTTAAAACGTAAATTCCGCGTAAAATAGCCGTCAGATTTTACAAAGAATACACCAGAACTTCCACTGATTTATTCTTGACTTTTCTCGCTCCAGACAGTAAGATAATAGATGATTCCGTAAACTATAAACCACATGGAGGGGTGATATGATGAAAACAGTACAGATTTCTTTAAATTCAATTGATAAAGTAAAATCTTTCGTAAATGACATTACGAAGTTTGACAACGATTTTGACCTCGTGTCCGGCCGTTATGTCATTGATGCAAAGTCTATCATGGGTATCTTCAGCCTGGATCTTTCCAAACCGATCGACCTGAATATCCATGCGGAAGACAATATTGATGAAATCCTGACTGTACTCGACGCTTACATTATCCAGTAAGACAGTCATCAAAACTGGTTTTGAATTTTTCTATTTGTAATTAAGGCAATCCTTCCGGAGACAGCGAGGCTGTCTCCCTTTTTATGTACACAGGCGCGAGTGGAAATTAGCAGCTCCGCTACTCGCGCCTGGCAAGGCATATCCCATGCGAAGCGTGGGATGCCACCCGGCGAGGGAGTTTTTGCTGCTAAGGCCGCCCCCCCCGCTCGCGCTGGATTTCCCTGTCTGATTACATAACCTTACTCCACACAGATTGTCTCCGCGGTCGCGATGGCGGTCTCCACCATCTCGTCAATCTTTTCCTGCAGCTTCAGTTCCGAACGCTGGATCACCTTCCGATTCGGCTTTGTCACCGGATGCTTTGCCACAAAAATGGTGCAGCAGTCCTCGAATGGCAGGATCGATGTTTCAAAGGTATCAATCTTTTTCGCAACTTCAACAATCTCCTGCTTGTCAAAGCCAATCAGTGGGCGGAAGACCGGTAAGTCGCATACCTCGTTTGTTGCAGCAAGACTCTGAATGGTCTGGCTTGCCACCTGACCAACGCTCTCACCCGTAATCAGCGCCATGGAACCGTCCAAAGCGGCAAAGCGCTCCGCAATCCGCATCATATAGCGGCGCATGATAATCGTCAGCTCATCATGCGGACATTTCTCATAGATATAAAGCTGGATCTCCGTAAAATTCACCACATGGAGCCGAATCGAGCCGGTGTATCTTGCCACAATCTGCGCCAGATCGATCACCTTTTGTTTCGCACGGTCACTCGTATAGGGCGGCGCATGGAAATAGACCGCGTCAATCACCACACCGCGCTTGCCGATCATATACCCGGCTACCGGGCTGTCAATCCCGCTGGAAAGCAGCAGCATTGCGCGTCCGCTTGTGCCAACCGGCATCCCGCCGGGGCCAGGGATCACTTTAGAGTAAATATAGATCTTTTCCCGAATCTCCACATGAATCAGAAGCTCCGGATTATGGACATCCACCTTCATTTCAGGAAACGCGTCCAGAATCCGCCCGCCCAGCTCTGCATTCACTTCCATGGAGTCAATCGGATAGCTTTTTTTCGCCCGGCGCGTCATCATTTTAAAGGTCTGATTGTGCGTCTCATAGACTTCTGAAAGGAAACGAATCACATCATTTCCCAGTTTTTCCAGGCCACTGTCTTCTACTTTCATCACCGGGCAGAAGCCAACGATTCCAAACACGCGCTGCAAAGCCTCGACCACTTCGTCATAGTCATAATCGCTCTCACAGTCAACATAAATTCTTCCCTGCTCCCGCGTCACGAAAAACGCACCGTCCACCTTTGAGAGCGCATGACGGATCTGCTTTACCAGCGCCTCCTCAAAAAGATGCCGGTTCTTGCCCTTGATCGCAATTTCTCCGTATTTTATCAAAAATGTCTTGAACATAATTTTCCTTTCTATTCCACTTGCATTACTTCCCTGCATTCTGAGGCTCCCCGTTATGCAAACTGCTCCTGACAGGCTGTGTTGTGATTCCATATACATTCTGCCTGTTTCGCCAATAGCACAAAATAAAAATTCGCAGTGTACCTGGCTAACGTCTCGTAAATCGCCGCAGCATCGGCAGCAGTTCTCGCAGAGTATCCAGGCAGTAATCAATTTCTTCTTCCGTAGTAAAGCGGCTGAAGCTGAAACGAAGCGTGGATTCCAACTGGTCTTTGGGCAAATGCATTTCTTTCAGTACCCCGCTGACCGGCGTCTTCTTATTAGAAGAACACGCGGAACCGGCGGAGACATAGATTCCCCGTTCTTCGAGCGCATGAAGAAGAACCTCGCTGCGCACGCCCACGAATGCCGCGCTCACTATATGCGCCGCACCAGCTTCGCCCGCCTCCGAATGAATCACCACCTCCGGCAGGTCAGACAGGCCGTTCATCAGCCGTTCTTTCAGAACAAGCAGATGCGCATGGTCCTGCTCCAGCGTCGCGAACGCGTCCGCTGCCGCCTGTGCAAGTCCCGCCGCACCCGGCACATTGTCGGTCCCTGAGCGCATTCCCTTTTGCTGGCCGCCTCCCAGAATCAACGGATGAATTTTTACCTTCTCTCCGATATACAGAAAACCGCTGCCCTTTGGTCCGTGCAGCTTATGTCCGCTCACGGAAAGCAGGTCAATGCCCATGCGCTTCGGGTAAATCAAATACTTTCCATAAGCCTGCACCGCATCCACGTGAAACAGAGTGTTCTGATTCTTCTTTTTGATCAGCGCCCCTGCCTCTGCGATTGGCTCAATCGTGCCAACCTCGTTATTCACATACATGATGGACACCAGAATCGTTTCCTCACAGATCGCGTCCGCCAGATCATCCAGAGAAATACGCCCTTTTTCGTCCACAGGCAGAACCGTCACGCGAAAGCCCTGCTCTTCCAGATACCGCATTGGCATCAATACCGCCGCGTGCTCTACAGCGGAAGTAATCACATGCATACCGGTACGCCGGTTCGCCGCGGCACCCCCGATGAGCGCCCAGTTATCCGACTCCGTGCCTCCCGAAGTAAAATAGATTTCCTTCTCACTGACCTTCAGCGTCTTCGCGATTGTCTCCCGCGCGTCCCGCAGATAGCGTTCCGCCTCTACACCTTTTCGATGTTTGGAGGAAGGATTTCCAAAATCCTCCGTCATAGTCTGCACTACCACATCCCGCACAGAATCTGTCACACGGGTGGTAGCTGAATTATCCAGATACGCTTCCATATCCGCGCCGCCTTTCCAGTTTCCTTTGTATCTTAACGTATACTCATTTCCGCGAGGACTGCAGCACTCCATCAACGGATTGCTCCGTCATCCTTGCTGCCATCGCTTCCGCCTCCGCGATAATCTCATCCTCAAAGCCCATCAGATGCAGCAGCCGGATCGCATTGCGTGTCATGGCGCGCCCCTCTCGCAGCTGATAGTCAAACGTCACCTCTTCGTCGGTTACCTGCTCTTCAAAGTGATAATTCCGGTATATTCCCTCCAGAATATAAGTCAGCTCAATGTCATGCGTCGCTGCAAAACAAAGCATCTGCTTCCCCGCCATCCACTTCAGAATCTGGGAGGATGCAGAAATACGTTCCACCGTATTCGTCCCGCGCAGCACTTCATCAATGCAGCAAAGGATCGGAGTAAATTTATCCTGTGGATTGTTTTTCTCAGTATGCAAAGAGGAACACTTCGGGGCCCCAGTACCGGAGATTGCAGAAAAACCTGTCTCGTCATTTTGGGAGGACGTTCCAGATGGAAATACTTCCCCGTCCACCCGGTCCAGAATCCGTTTCAGAGAGCGGATTTCTACCATATAATAGCTCTCCTCGCCCACCAGGTCATCGCGCAGTGTCATCGAAGAGTAAATCCGAAAGTACCTGGCCTCATAGGAATCCGCAGTCACGGTGTGGATTGTCTGGGCAAGCAGCGCCTGAAGGGCAGTTGTTTTCAGAAACGTGGATTTTCCGGAAGCATTTGATCCGGTGAGCAAAAGACAATTCTGCGCATCTACCAAATTCGTCACAGGATTCGCGATCAGCGGGTGGTACATATTGACTGCCGCAAAGCGAATCGGCCCCTCCTCATGCAGCACCGGAACCGCATAATCCGGGTGCAAAACACGGAACGACGCCACCGCTATCGCTGCTTCCATCCGTCCCATCTGGTCAATCAGATATTCCAGCTCCTTTATGTGCCCTGAAAAGGAACGCACCGCAGAGCGAAACTGGATCAGATCCAGATGAAAAAACATATTCAGGTAAGTGAATACCATCTGTTCCAGGCTGCCATTGCCGCCCTCTCCGGCGACCAGGAAAAACATTCTGCGACGTATCCCGGCAAAAGCCCTGATTGCCTCTTTCATCTGCTCCTTCGGCATCCACTCGATGTCCTGCTTCACAAAATTCTCCGCAGCCTGCAGCACCTGATCCAGCACCACACAAGAGGTAATGTAAGGGCGAACCCATTTTTTTCTCTTGTCATAAATGTAACAGCTGACCCCGATCGCCGCCAGAAGCAGAAGAATTCCCGGCTGCGGATACACCAAGAGTACCGCAATGGAAAAAAGGATCAGCAAAATGCAGGCATAATGTGTCAGGTTGCTGCCTGCCGTCGTCGCATCCTGCAAATGATAGATGTAGTCAAACACCGAATAGCGGTTATGAGACTGCCCGATCTTTGCGAAGAAATATTCCATTTCCTCCCGCTTCTGCCGGTTGGCTCCAAACCACTCTACCATCTGTTCAAACTCCTCCAGCTCCCCGCCGGAAAGCTGCGGTGTCCGCAGACGGTAGTACAGATAGCTCTCACCGATAAACGAGCGGGTATGGTTCATCTGGCAGAACACGTGATCCATATCCAGATCGTTCCAGGTGATATCGTCAATCTGGAAACCGTCATACTCCTTATTCAAATAATAGTGGCTGATATTGGCAAATTCCGCGGCGTCATACTCCCGATCCGGCTCCTTGCCCCACTGCTCCCGGATCCGGGCAAGCAGATAGAGGCGCGTCCGGCGGCGATCCCACAAAATAAAGGCGGCAAAAACTGCTACGACCAGAAGAACCACACCCGCCGCCGTCAGAAAAGCTTCGATATTGTAACTGTCACCCATTTATTCTCCCACACTCCCACAGCCGGTATTGAAATTCTCTGCTCCAGCGGTTCATCTTCCCAGGAACTCTTCACAAAAAATCCTCATTTTAGCCACTACATACACGAAAATACAAGCTGATAATACCCTGCATGTCAAACTCAGCTGGCTACATAATCCAGGCATGCGCGGTCACACACATATGGCCGCACATACGTATCCGCTACCGCTACATGTGCCGGATGTTTCCCATATACTGCCACGTCCTCCGCCTTTTCCATTGTCGTCACCAGAGCAATCTCATGCGTACTCGATGGAATTGGCTCCGTCACAAAATCTACCGTCAAAAGTCCCGGCACCTTTCCAACCAGAGATCCCAACTGTTTTTCCATCGCCGCTTTCAGCTCCGGCTTTTTCTCCTCCGGGATTTCCTTCTTAAAATTCCACATTACAATATGGTATACCATATTCGTCCTCCTCCTCATCTGAAATCATTTTAACAAAAATACCGTATCTCTCCAAAATAATCAAGCCATTTCTGCTCGATTTCCTCACGTTGTTTTCCCTTCCAGAAGAAACATCAAAATTGACAGCACCGTCATCCCCGCTGTTTCTGTGCGCAGAATCCGCCGCCCCAGTGTGATCGGAAAGACTCCGGCCTCCCCGGCCAGAGCTACCTCCTGCTCATCAAAGCCGCCCTCCGGGCCGATCATGATTGCAACTGATTCTCCCGGAGTAATCGCTCCAAATGCTTCCCTCGTAGCTTCCATCCCTCTGGCCAGCTCATAGGGGATAAATTTTCGGTCAAAAGACTCTGCATAGCGCACGGCTTTCTCAAATGTCATGACCGGCTTTATCTCCGGAATAATCGTCCGCTTTGCCTGCTTCGCTGCGCTCTCTGCAATCGCGCTCCACCGCTTCTGCCTGGCTTCCGCTTTTTTCGCGTCCAGCTTCACCACCGCGCGCCTGGTCGCCATCGAAACGATCTCACTGACTCCCAGTTCCACTGTTTTCTGGATAATCAGTTCCATCTTGTCCGCTTTCGGAAGACCCTGAAACAGCACAATCTTCGAGGGCAGCTCAGTATCCGCCTCCTGTGACCAGAGAATTTTCGCCGTTACCAGCGCCTCCTCTGTCTTCGTCACCTCACAGCGGTAGGTAACTGCATCCGGGCTGCTCACCGTAATCTGCTCGCCGGGATGAATCCGCAGGACATTCCGAATATGATTGACGTCACTGCCGGTAATCTGAATTTCTTTTTCTCCGATCTGATCTTTATTTACAAAGAAATGATGCATTTTCTATCCACCCTGCTCCGAACAAGCCGAAACCAATATTTTGTAATCTCTCTGTCTGGTCGCCCGATCACAAATTCTTCCGCGCCGTCACCGACACCCAGTCATTCTGGCGCGTCACCTCCAGCACTTCCAGCCCAGCCGCTTTCACCGCATCCATAACTACCGTCTCCTTCTCATCGATAATCCCAGACGTGATATAGATCCCGCCAGGCTTTAACTGGTTCACAATCACCGGCGTAAGCGGCACCAGCACCTCCGCGAGAATATTTGCAACCACGATGTCATATTTTCCATAGCCGACAGCGTCCTGCACCTTCTGGTCGTCGATGATATTCCCCAGTAAAACCTGCATCGCGCCCTCTGGCACCTCGTTTGCTTCCAGATTCTCCCTCACTGCTGAAATCGCGCACGGATCGAGATCGGTACCAATGGCATGCCTTGCACCCAGCTTCAGTGCGGCAATTGAGAGAATCCCGCTACCCGTTCCGACATCCAGAAGCTCCGTCTGTCCGTTCACATATTTTTTGAGTTGGCGCAGGCAAAGCTGCGTCGTCTCATGCATTCCTGTGCCAAACGCGGTACCCGGATCGATATGGATGATCATCTTATCCCGGTCTTCCTCTTTAACTTCCTCCCAGGAGGGAATGATCAGAATATCATCCACATAAAACTGGTGGAAATACTCCTTCCAGTTATTGATCCAGTCCTTATCCTCCGTCTGCGAAGCCGCAATGGAGCCTTCCCCGATGTCCAGGAACATCCGCAGATCCTCTAACTCCTGCCGCACGTTGGCCAGTATGCTCTCTATATCGGCGTTCTCCTCCAGATAAAAGCTTAAATAGGCGATGCCGTCATCCTCCGGCCCGTCCGGCAGGATGTCGACAAACATCTGCTTCTTATCCGCCTCAGAAAGGGGAACCTTATCCTCAATCTTTACCCCCTCAATTCCGATCTCAGTAAGGGTAGCAATCACGATATCCTCCGCCTCCGAGCGTGTCTTTATCGTAAATTTATTCCAGCGCATACTCATTTCCTCATACTCTTCTTTTTTCTGTAAAAGTTCAGAACAACATTGCGAACTGCTGTTTAGATTACCACTATACCCGAAACATTTCAACCAAAATTTAGGAGAATAAAGAAACCGGGCAGCTATTCCTTCTGGAATATGTCTGCCCGGCCAATGCCTGCAATACTTTTCCTTTGTAACTGTGAAGGTACTGAACAGCTGCGAAGCAACCTGCTTCCCATCACAAATAACAGCGCAGCCCCTCGCAGAGCTCTTCCTCTATGGATGACAGCCTCCTGCAGATATTCTTTGACGTATCATCTGCATCGGAATACTGGTTCAGATATTTATGCAGAGATTTTACGCCCATGTTGCAGCCATCCGTCACCAGGTCGGCAATCGCCGCGTCGCTCTCATCCATCGCTGTTTTCACATTTGTTTTCATCCAGGACATTCCCTTTGCCATCGCGGGCGGATCCTTCTCGGAAGCTTCATGTTCGTTCAAAAGCCCATGTATCTCCCCGCCCAAATCCTCATGGTGGCTGCGGCTCCCAATGAGAAGCTGCTTCAGGCCCTCGTCGCTGACCTTCTCCAGCACGCCGTTGATCGTGGATACCGCCATTTTTGTTCCGGCGTCGCATTCCTTCAAAAGGTGAACTGTGTCGTTTTCACTCATAGTGTCCTCCATCTGCTGTCTTATGACAGCCTGTTATGCGCAGGGCTGCGATAGGAATTTTCCAGCTATCGCCGGACGCAGGTCTGCGCTCCGCTTCGCTCGTAACCGTTCGGCACCCTCACAGTTACGAGTCTACACCATAGTATATCCAACCAGCCCTTTTTTACGCGCAGTTAACTCATTAATTACCATAACGCACGGAATCTTCCATATTTTCAGTTCATCATGCAAAGCCTTGTTAAATACTTCCACAAATGGCTCCAGCCATGCTTTTTCTGCATTTTTCACGACAAGCACCAGGCGAATCTCCACATCTGATAAATCTTTTTCCATTAATTTTTCTGGTACTCCTTCATCGGCATATCTGTCAAGCAAAATATTCGCGTAAAGAATCAGAGAATGTCTCATTTTTAATACAATGTCATTTATGTACTCCTGGTATTTCCATTTCTTTTCTTCCGGAGAATCCGCTTCAATCTGCCTGGGACAAGTGGTCTTAGCCTCCACAAAATACAGCTTCTCTTCTCTTCGCAAAACAAACTCACAACTTTTTATTCCACTCTGCATGAGCTTTTCTGTATATTGCCGACTTTTTTCTATCTGAAATACCTGGTTATCATCATACTCTCCAAAGCTCATACCTGATTCATGAATTTCCACTGCCACTACAACACCTCCTCAATTTCTTGCTCGTACAAGCGAATAGATGTGTCTATAATTGAATTCTCCGGCATTCCATCATGTAAATCGCAGACTTGCGCTCGTCTATCTTTTCCAAAAGAAATACATGTTACATAATTCGTTCGTTTTAATGCAATCAAAAACAATTTTTTTATAACGAAATAAGAATGGCTTGAAATAAAAATCTGAATTCCCATCTCCTCTGAAATTTTGTCAAGCATATCCCCCTACTCGCCTCCTGCAGCCGGGGGCACTGCCGCCCCGATATCAGCAATAAAAATAATTGAATTCGGATTCAGATATCCATTTGCAAGCAGCCTGTCCATAATTGCAATTTTCTTTACGCCTTCCGATGTAGCACCTATGGAAAATTTTTGATTCTTTTTATTTTTATAATACCATTTCCCACTTTCTTCATCATAATTCACGCTGCCATTAATCACGTCACTGACTATTTTTCGCGAATTTGAAAATGCTGAAAAATTTTTCCCTTTTGACGGTGCAATTCTTAATGCTTTTGCCAAATCATAATACGTATCGTCAAATCCAAAAACTCTGTCAACTTCTCTGGATTTCAAAATAATAGAAAATAGAGAAAGTACTTCTTTTGCCGGTATAAAAATAGAATTACCATTCTTTCCGATTGCAGGTTCCGTCACATTTTTCACTTTATTCGTTGTGTTCTGAGAAAACTGATAGTATGCTTTGATATTTCCAATCCTGATATCAAATACCAGGCTGTCCATCGATGATCTGGTAACCATGTCCCCTAATTTGTCTATTTGAAATGTCCATCGCAGCTTTTCAGAGAGTACATCATTCAATGATTTCACATCATCTCCTCTCTTATACTCTTCCAGAGAACGAACCATCGAATAAAGAGCTTTTAAAAAATATGTTTTGCCTGTTCCATTTTCTCCGATAATAAGGTTAATATTAGAAAAATGACTGCATTGAAAGTTCCCAATCGCACCATAGCTTTTTAAACATACATCATTAATCTGATAACTCATTCCCAATTCCTCCATCCATCAAATGCACTGCATTTTCACGATTACATTTTCAGCATTTTCTTCTATTTTATCACACAAAAACACTAATTTCCACTAAAAATCAAACTATTCACCGAACGATACAAATAATGCAGCGATCAACATACGCTCACATCCTTTCAAGGATAGAGTGCATATTAATCGCTGCAATCAGATTACAATCTTATGAAATGTAACTTATTACGAAATCCTGCTTATCTGTCTGTCACACTCCTGCTACTCTTCAAACATTTCCTTCAGCTTTTCACCGAAGCCCTTCTTTTTCTGCTTCTCTGCCCCTTTTTTCGCGGAATCACCCGTCACCGGTGTATCCAGGCTCCCGCCGGAAACGGCGTCAAATGCGCGCAGCGCTTCCTTCGCTTCTTCGCTCAGCTTCGTCGGTACCTGCACATTGAGGGTCACATAATGGTCGCCGCGCTGGTTTTTGTTGCGCAGGGATGGTACTCCCTTGCCCTTGAATCGAACCTTGGAACCGGTCTGTGTGCCAGGCTTCACGGTATATACGATATCGCCGTCCACAGTACTGATACGGATATCACCGCCGAGCGCAGCCTGGGCAAATGTAATCGGCACCTCCGAATAAATATTCATATCCTGGCGTGTGAACGTCGCGTGTCTGCCAACGACCACCTCAACCAGCAAATCTCCGCGCGGCCCGCCATTGCTCCCCGGCTCGCCTTTTTCACGGATGCGGATGCTCTGCCCGTTGTCGATACCAGCCGGAACGGGCACCTTGATCTTCTTTTTGCTGGAGGTATAGCCGGTACCATAGCAATTCGGGCATTTCTCTTTGACAATCTTACCGCTGCCATGGCATTCCGGACAGGTCTGCACATTCTGCACGGTACCAAACAGGGACTGCTGGGAGAAGACCACCTGCCCCCTGCCGCCGCATTTCGGGCAGGTCTCCGGGGATGTCCCCGGCTTTGCCCCGGTACCGTGACAGGTCGTACATTCATCCTTCAGATTCAGTTCGATCTCTTTCTCACAGCCGAAAACAGCTTCTTCAAATGTAATACGCACACTGGTACGCACATTCGCTCCCTGCATCGGCCCCTGGGATCCGCCGCGCCGTCTGCTGCCTCCGCCTCCAAAGAAATCACCGAACAAATCGCCAAAGATATCGCCCATGTCGCCAAAATTAAACCCGTCAAAGTCAAAGCCGCCGCCACCGGCACCGCCTTCAAACGCGGCATGGCCAAACTGGTCGTACTGGCGCCGTTTTTCCGGATCACTGAGGACGGCATAGGCCTCGGACGCTTCTTTGAATTTCTTCTCGGTTTCGGCATCCCCCGGGTTCATATCCGGGTGATACTTTTTCGCGAGTACGCGGTATGCCTTTTTCAGCTCCGCGTCATTCGCATTTTTGTCCACACCCAGAACCTCGTAATAATCCCTTTTATTTTCCGCCATAACTTACTCCTCTTACTACTGCCTGTATCTATCGTCTTTTTCTATCATGAGAATGCCCCTGAGGCATCTTCCCGTCCCCAGGGGTATCTCACGGCCGACGTTCGACCTGCCTGTATCACTCGCACTGTTTCGTATTTTTGCGATTATTTATACCTCGCGGTAATCTCCATCTACCACATCATCGTCAACCGGGCCGTTGTCCTGCTGCGCACCAGCTCCTGCTCCCGCACCGCCCATGTTGCTCATATCCGGGCCTGCGCCGCCTGCAGCTGCTCCGGCCTGCTCATATACCTTTGCGAACAGCTTCTGCGCACTCTCCATCAGCTTCTCCTTGCCAGCCTTCAGATCCGCGATCTGAGAGTCTGTCATATCCTCCGGATTGGTCTGTGCGATCAGGTCTTTCAGATGCTGCAGGTCAGCTTCTACCGCGGATTTGTCAGCCGCGTCAATCTTGTCGCCAACCTCTTCCATCGCTTTCTCGGTCTGGAATACCATCGCATCCGCGTCGTTTCTGGTGTCGATGGCTTCTTTCTTCTTCTTATCCTGCGCCTCGTACTCAGCCGCTTCCTTTACAGCCTTGTCGATCTCGTCATCCGACATATTCGAACCGGAAGTAATCGTAATGTGCTGCTCTTTGCCCGTGCCGAGATCCTTCGCAGAAACATTTACAATACCGTTCGCATCGATATCGAATGTAACCTCGATCTGCGGAACACCTCTTCTTGCCGGAGGAATTCCATCCAGACGGAACTGGCCAAGGGACTTATTGTCCTTCGCGAACTGGCGCTCGCCCTGTACGACATGAATATCAACCGCAGTCTGATTGTCTGCCGCCGTAGAGAATACCTGGCTCTTCTTGGTCGGGATGGTCGTGTTTCTCTCGATCAGCTTGGTCGCTACGCCGCCGAGTGTCTCGATCGACAAAGACAGCGGAGTTACATCCAGAAGAAGGATATCGCCCGCACCTGCGTCGCCTGCCAGCTTGCCGCCCTGGATCGAAGCGCCGAGTGCTACGCACTCATCCGGGTTCAGACTCTTATTCGGCTCATGTCCGGTGAGCTGTTTTACCTTATCCTGTACAGCCGGAATACGGGTGGAACCGCCAACCAGAAGTACCTTGGAAAGCTCGCTTGCGTTCAGTCCGGCATCCTTCAGCGCGTTCTGTACCGGGATCACCGTAGCCTCTACGAGATCATGGGTCAGCTCGTCAAACTTCGCTCTGGTCAGATCCATCTCGAAATGCTTCGGACCAGTCTCATTCGCTGTGATAAACGGAAGGTTGATATTTGTCGTAGTAGAAGAAGAAAGCTCCTTCTTCGCCTTCTCAGCCGCTTCCTTCAGTCTCTGCAGCGCCATCTTATCATTCGAAAGGTCAATACCCTCTTTGGACTTAAAGTCCGCGATCATATAGTCAACAATCTTCTTATCGAAATCATCGCCGCCCAGACGGTTGTTACCATTGGTTGCCAGTACCTCGATGACGCCCTCGCCGATCTCAATGATGGAAACATCAAATGTGCCGCCACCAAGGTCATATACCATGATCTTCTGCTCATTCTCGTTGTCCAGGCCATACGCAAGCGCTGCCGCTGTCGGCTCGTTGATGATACGCTTTACATCCAGACCTGCAATCTTGCCCGCATCCTTGGTCGCCTGGCGCTGCGCGTCATTGAAGTATGCCGGAACTGTGATAACCGCCTCGGTTACCTTCTCGCCAAGATAATTTTCAGCATCCGCTTTCAGCTTCTGGAGAATCATTGCGGAAATTTCCTGTGGAGAATACTTCTTGCTGTCAATCGACACACGATAATCACTGCCCATATGTCTCTTGATCGAGGAAACGGTGTGATCCGCATTCGTCACCGCCTGACGCTTGGCCGGCTCGCCGACCAGTCTCTCACCACTCTTTGTAAACGCCACGATAGACGGTGTTGTACGCGCGCCTTCTGTATTTGTAATCACTACCGGCTTGCCGCCTTCCATAACTGCCACACAGCTATTCGTAGTACCTAAGTCAATACCAATAATCTTGCTCATAATAATTCCTCCTGTTTTTGTGCCGATCATCGGCACACGCTAAAGTTTTTACAACTTCTCTATTTTTCAAACCGCGCATCCAGTGCGTCGGCCGATACCAGATATTATATCTGAAAACTCCCGTTAGAATACTGCCGTCTGGCCATTTGTCCGGCTATCCATTTGGCCAGATCAGTTCGCCACCTTTACCATACTGTGCCGAAGCACACTATCACGGTACATATAGCCTTTCTGGAATTCCTCCACGACTACATTTTCTCCGGCTTCCTCATCCTCCACATGCATCACCGCATTGTGAAAATTTGGATCAAACGGCTGCCCGACTGCCTCAATCGGCTTGACGCCAATCCCTTCAAGCGCCGTAAGCAGCTGGCGGTAAACCTTTTCCATACCCTGCGCGAAAGCATCCTGCTTCTGTTCTTCGCTCAGATTCGCAAACCCGCGCTCGAAATTATCGACCGTGGGAAGAATCTTTTCCAGAACACTCTTTGCCCCAACCTCGAACATTGCGGATTTTTCTTTCTCCGAACGCTTACGGAAGTTATCAAACTCCGCCATCTGGCGCTGTACTCGATCTGTCAGCTCCTCAATCTGCTGGTCACGCTTATCTTTTTCCTTTTTCTTTTTGCTGAAGAATCCCTTTTTCTCAGGCTCCCCAGATGTGGATTCTTCTTTCGCGGCATCCTCTTTCACGACTTCCGCTTCCTCCGAATTCTTTTCTTCTTCATCCTCGTTTACAGAATCTGTATTGGCTGTTCCGGAAGATTGATTCGAAGCGGTATCCTGATCTGAAGTTTTTCCCGTGGAAGTTGTCTCCGTCCCGGCAGCTTCATTCTGAATTGTTTCATCCTGAACTTCTTCGTCCCTGATCTCTTCCAATAGCTTCTCCACCTTTCTGCTATTTATCTTTGTCTTTCTTATAAATCTGATCCAGCTGGGCAATCAGGTCTTTGAGCGTACCAAACACCTTGTCATAATCCATCCGTTTCGGACCGACTACACCAATCCGTCCGTACATTCCCTCCCCCAGCTCATAGGTAGCGGTCACTACACTGCAGTCCTGCATGGATGCAACCGGAGACTCCTGACCGATGTACACCTGAATCCCGGTCTCCGGATTCTGATCCTCCGTTGTAATCAGTCCAGCCAGATCCCGCTTGTTCTCAAATGTACTGATCAGCTCACTCGCCTTCTCACTGGTGGAGAGCTCCGGATAGTGGAAAATGTTCGTCGCGCCGCTGGTGTAAATCTCCACCTCAGTATCCGACTGAATCGCTTCCGCTCCCGCGTCCAGCACTCG
>JAJBUL010000266.1:16002-28321 GCA_020860365.1 Clostridiales bacterium
CCTCACTGTGGGTGCCTGCCTGCTCTTTTAATTTCGAAATCGTACCGAGATTAATCTGCTCCAGGGTCAGTCCATTCAGCGAACTGTTCAGAAGAATATTCAGCTCCAGAATGGTCTTCTGGTCAAGACCATGCTCCATATCCAGCATTTTATTCCTGACCACGTTTGCCTCCGTAACTACCGTCGCCAGAATCTGAGAATCAGAGACAATCGAAAGCTGGATGAACTTCAGCTTCGTCTGATGAATCTTCGGCCCGGAAATCATGGCCGCATAATTCGTATTCGAAGCAAGAATCTGCGCCATCTGTCGCAGAATCAGTTCCATCTTATCCTGTCTCTGCAGAACAAGCTCCCGCATCTCGGTGACTTCCTGTTCTTTTTCAGCCACCTCGTGCTCTTTCTCAGAAACCTCGCGCTCCTTCTCCTCCATCATGCGATCCACATACAAGCGGTAACCGGCATCCGAAGGAATCCTGCCCGCGGAAGTATGCGGCTGAAGGATCAGCCCCATCTCCTCCAGATCAGACATCTCGTTGCGTATCGTGGCGGAACTCAGATTCAGGTCGGCGTACTTTGAAATCGTACGGGAGCCGACCGGTTCGCCTGTCTCAAGGTAGGTCTTGATGATCGCTTTTAAAATTGTCCATTTTCTATCATCAAGCTGCATCCGAATTCCTCCTTGTTTTTTCTTTTGTTAGCACTCTTTAGATTTGAGTGCTAACACCTTACGTTGCCTACTATAATACGCGTTTTCTCTTTTGTCAATAGCTTTTTTTGAAAAATTATGGTATATTTTCCGATATCGTGGTAAAACAACGATAAGGCGAATACTTATGATAAATAAAAGAAAGGGAATTTTTAAAGTATGAAAAAAGGAATGATTGCCGCAATCACTACCGCAATCCTGCTAATCCTGGGGCTGATTGGTCTTGCGGGGTACCTGACTGTCAGCTGGCAGGCAGACTTAACGGCTTCTAAAGAAGCGGAAGCGCAGGCCGGGCAGGAAGCGGATACGATACTGCAAGAACTCCGTGCCCTTCAAAAGAAAGACACCGCGTCAGACAACAACGAATCCCTGGCCGCAGATACAGTCGAAGCCTCTGATCTGGCAGCGGAAAACAATGATTCTGATCAAACATATGCGAAAGACACTGATTCAACGCCTGCAACGGAAGACTCATACAGCGACACTCCTGCGAATCGCGAAGATGACGCAGAAAGCGAATCGGAAACAGAGCCCGACACAGAATGGGTGCTGGAGCTTCTCGTAATCGAAGATACGCCGGTCATCTGGGTTGGAGATTCGCGCACAGTGGGTATGCAGAAAGCCCTTGGCGCCTATTCGGACGATGTATTCATCGGCGCGGCCGGTGAAGGATATTCCTGGCTGTCCGAAACCGGCATACCATTTTTAAAATCGGCAATCCGCGACTACCCCGACCGTCCGGTCATTTTCAACATGGGCGTCAATGATTACGAGAATCTCTACAATTATATGGTACTCTATGCGGAAGTAACCGCTGACTATCCGGAGACTGTTTTCTACTTTCTCTCGGTAAACCCGATCGACGACGAAGCAGGACTCTATGTTACAAACGCAGACATCGAAGATTTCAACACACATCTGGAGAATGCTTATCCAGACACATACCTGGACAGCTACAGCTATCTTCTGGAATCCGGCACAGAAACCATCGACGGGATCCACTACTCAGAAGAGGCCTATCGGCAGATTTATCTGTTTGTAAAAGATACCCTCAAATCAGAAGCATAACATTTCCGGGCATCCCCTGACCAGATTTATGTTATTTTTTCTCTGCAGGTATGGCCTGTAACAGCACAGCCTAAATCGAGCAGGGAGATTTTCTCCCTGCTCGATGCGCGGTTGCTGCAAGTGACAAAGCCACGAATTTCTTTTTTTAATTCAGGTACTCATATACCATACTGGAAATGCTCTTAATCCCCCGGATCGCTGTATACTCGCTCACACCGGAGGAAAAGACACAGATTACATAATCTGTCTTCTCTCCGAACACAATCGCAATGTCGTGCTGCGTGGTCGAGGTCTCTCCGGTCTTATTCGCAACTTTAATGCCGGACGGAACCCCTGCCGGAATTTTATATCGTCTCTCCTGCGCCAGCAGCAGGTTCAGCATTTTCTGCGAATAAGCTTTTGAAACGCAGGTACCGTTATAGATGGCCTCCAGAAGCTCACCGCAGTCTTTCGCCGATGAGACATTTTTGCTGCCGTCACTCGTACTGGAAGAGGACGATGGATGCAGCGTATGGTGAACCGCCGTGCTGGTGTAACCGTTCGCTTTCAGATAGCTGTTGACCACGGCCGCGCCATTTTGGAAGCTGCTGCCGGAAGAGCTCTGCCTGCGCACCAATTCATTGTACGCCTCGTTGCTGCTGACGGTGATCATCGATGTCAACAGACTTGTAATCGTCGAAGTCTCTGACATCCGCCCATTCGCGATCTCATTGTAGACAGACGCCATGACAAACACCTTGATCGTGCTGGCCGGATACATCGTGCAGTCATTCACGCTCAGAACATCCCCCGTCTCCAGATTTTTTACATAGACGGACCAGGTACCGCCATATGAGCTCACCATAGAGGAAATCGTCTTTTTCAGACTGCTCAGTTCCATCTCTTCTGCCGCACACTTGTGTCCATCCGAATCTACATAAGAGCCATCCGCCACCTGCTGGCTTTTCGCAATCCTTCCGTTGGAAAGCAGATAATAACCGTCCTGCCAGCAGTCCGTCAGCATCTTACCACTCGAATCGATATAATATTGATTTCCATTATAAGTAATCCACCCCGCCTGTTGGATCAGGACTCCGTTTGTACCCCCGAAATAGTATTTTCCATTGAAGGTCACGGAACCGACCGTCTGCGAAACCTGGTGAAACTTCTGTGTCGTATTCAGCTTTCCGCTGCTGTTAAAATAATAATAGCCGTTAAACGTCACGCCATCGACTTTTTTATTGGAAAACCGGCGTACCTGCACCCCGGAGGTATTCAGCTTTCCATATTCCTGTACATAATAATATCCGCCAAACGTCTTCGAATGGCAGGTCTGTGTGGAAATCTTCGTCAGCCCGGACGCCGTCGCCGGGAAACGTCCATTGCTGTTTGTATAATAGTAGCCCTTAAATTTCAGACCATTCACCGTGGTATTCAAATAATAAACCGCCTTTTTCCGGAGCAGCTTTCCATTGCTGTCAAACATATAGTAGCCGCTTCTGAGCACATCATTCTTTTTGATAGCCAGATACTGGATACCGGTCAGTGCTTTTCCATTCGCATCGCGCAGATACCATCGCTCGCCCTTTTGCACCAGATAGCTGCCGCTTCCGTCCTTAAAGGAATACACCGTCCGTTCCACAGACGCGGACGCACTGCCAGCTGCCTGCCCGGATACGCTGCACAGCATCCAGGCGGATGCAAAAAGCAAAAAACAAACTGCTATCCACAAAGATTTCTTTCCACACGTCATAGGATTTCCCCCTCTTTTCCCTCTTTTCTGATACCCATAGCCGGAAACATATGAAACTGTGCCAGGCCACACGATATTCTGTCAGATAAAATATAACTTATCATTTTATGAATTGCAAGAAAATTATAAGGAAAAGATAAGAAAATAATAAGATTTGTGCATAAATTTTTGTCCGATAGGGAAGTTCGGAGAACTTTCCTATTGGATAAAAAAGCGGATGCCCAAAGCCCATTTAAGACTCGGACACCCGCTTTGTCATTCCCTGCTTTTCATTTACGGAAACTTTTCAGAAGCAGCAGCTTTTATTCCGCATTCGCATAAAGCTGTCCAGCCACTACCAGGAAGGTAACGCCGCCATATTCAATGGTTCCATTATAGCCAGAAGCGAGTACTCCGTTTACCACATAGAAGAATTCCCCATCATACATCACTACCTGCGTTACATTCTGTACCTGGCCTGCCGCAAGGAAATACCACTGGTTATCTCCGCCGACAACCACGTCGTTCAGCCACAGTCCGTTGTAATCCAGCAGCAATCTGCCCGCGGCCACAAGGAAGGTTGCTCCGTCATAAGGAATCAGGCCGTTCACCTCCGTGTCCAGAATACCTTCTGTGATGTAGAACCATTCGCCGTCGTATAACGCCAGTCCCGTGTGCTGCAGCTGGATCTGCCCCTCTGACACGAAATACCAGGTATCCTCATACAGGCACAATCCGTTCGCACCCTTGTCGACCAGGCTGCTGTTAATAAAGAACAGGCCTTCATCATAAGGAACAACTCCACTGTAGGTGCCTGTGAATACGCCGTTCTCATAATAACGGAACACACCGTCACTATCCAGTGTCAGACCGTCCTTTACAGTCGTAGCCGAAGAAGAAGAGGAGGAAGCTTTCTTAATCGTAAACGTTTTCGTAAGCGTTCCGCCATATGTGCCGGTACCGACAATGGTCACTGTGGCCGTACCGGTGGAAACATTATTGCTGTAATAAACATCGTAGTCTGTCCCTTCGGTCAGAACGGTGCCGTCTGCCGCAGTCACTGTAACCGCCGGAGTCTTTGCTGTTCCGTCATAGGTATAGCTGGTCGTGGAAAGTACTGCCGAGCAATCGGTCAGATCACTCTGCCAGGAAAGTCCGCCGTAGTACGCTTCAATGTCCGCGTAGTTCGAGCTGCTGATCGTGACAGTTGGCTTCACCGCATCCCCATTTTCATCTGTCTCCGGAACCGCTGTTTCCAGAGTAAAGCTTAAGGCACTGCCAATCGTTGTCTCTGAGAGCAGAGTATAAGTCGTGCGCCCTACCTTATAAGTAATCGTGATCGTCGCGTCCTGGATTGTGGCCGGAATTGCACTGTCCAAAGTGAACACAGAATTCTCGTCGCTGAACATTCCGCTGATCGCGGTCGCTGTATAATCCGGTTTTACATAGATTCCATCCGCAAAGCTATATACATAGGACGCATCCGGTACGATATAGGTCACAGAGCTGATGGTCTTGCCGACCAGCCCTGCCGTATTCGAATCGTCCGCATTAAACGCGAACTCGTAGGTCTGCACCCAGATGTTATTCATATGCGTCAGGCCATAGCTGCTGCCGTCGGTGGTCTCCACCACGATTCCGAGGATATTCGAGCCAACCGCAAATCCGTCATCACTTCTCGTGTTTCTCAGATAAGAGGTACTGCTCTCGGTGATCGCTACCAGATAATCGCCCCAGTTGCTGCTCGTGCTAAGTTCAGCAGTCGCGTCTGTCACGGTATCCGCCACACTCAGAGTAGTCTTGATAATGCCGTTCGCGTTCACGGTCCAGTACTGTGCCGGTGCTTCTGTTCCTTCCTCATTCGCGGTGATCAGCGCTTTCTGTTCGGAAGTCACACTCGGAAGCACCTTTACCGGAACATTTGTCACGCCATAAATTGTATAGCCGTCATCCGTCACTTCTGAAGTCGACTCATTTGCAAACATAGAAGATTTACCTGTCGTTGCGGAGCTGACTGCGTCAACAGAAGAAGTGTCTCCCAGAATGCAGGAATAAAATTCTTCGTACGTCAGGGTCATCGTGCCATAATACGGTGTCGCGGCCTCGATCAGCTCTGTAAGCTCGGAGATGATATCCGCGGCTTCCGAAGCGCTGCCATCATTATCCAGGATCTCCTGTCCCTCTGCGGCGTGCGCGGCCAGAGTGTCATAGCTATATGCCGGATCCTCTGCGGCAGTTACCAGCGCATTCGCCTCCGCGACGAGAGCCGTCAGCTCTGTCTTCTGCCAGTCAAACATCGGATAGCTGACCGTGATATCCGAGTAGGTAGAGCTGCTGATCGTAACCGTCGGCACGGTCGCATCCGGAATGGATTCCGACAGGGTAAATGCCGTATTCGTTCCTACATCTGTTGCCTCAAGAAGAGTATAGGTCGTACGCCCCACCTTATAGGTAATGCTGATGGTCGCATCCTCAACAGCAGATGACAGCGCACTGTCAAGCACAAAGAATGTGCTGCTTCCAGACGTTTTAAAGCTGCCGGTGATCTCCTCAGCCGCCGCCGGTTTTACATAAATTCCGTCTGCAAAACTATATACGTAAAGTCCCTCCGGCACAATATAGGTCACTGTGCTGATGGTCTCCCCTACGAGTCCTGCTGTATTCGCGTCGTCCGCATTAAACGCAAACTCATAGGTCTGCACCCAGATATTATTCATGTGAGTCAGTCCATAGCTGTTTCCCTCTTCTGTGGTTACAACGATACCAAGAATATTGGAGCCAACCGTAAAGCCCTCATCGCTTCTTGTGTTTCTCAGGTTCGATGTGCTGGTCTCTGAAATCGCTACGAGATAATCGCCCCAGTTGCTGCTTGTACTGAGTGTTGCCGTCGCGTCTGTCACAGTCGCTTTCGTCTCCAGCGTTGGTACAGTCACTGTGCTTCCACTCACGGTCCAGTACTGTACTCCGGTCTCAGCAGTTTCCGGATCCGCATTGAAGGTAACCGCCGCCAGTAAGGATTCGGACGCCCCTTCTTCTACGTATACCGGAACCTTTACGCCATAAATGGTATAGCCATTCTCCGTTACCTCCGACGTATACTCGTTCGCGAACATTGTGCTCTTGCCGGTTGTCGCAGAGCTCACCGCATCCACGGAAGAAACGTTGAAACCAAGCGCGAAATAAAAATCCGCATAGGTCATCGAGAGAGTGCCATATCCGGACGTTACTGTCTCAGTGTTCTCTGTCTCTGAAGCCTCTGCGATTAACGCTTCCGTATCAAGATCATCCCCTGTGTACTCTTCTACAGATACAACGAGAGCCGTATCCATGGAATCATCTGTATCTGAATCCGCAGTATCCGTATCTGTCACTTCATCCGTTTGGGTGTCTGTGACAGCTACACCTGTTTCTTCCTCTGACTCCGCATCGAGAATCACCTCTGCGCCCTCATCCAATATCTCTTCTGATGACTCTGCCTCTGCCGCAAATGCCGGGCTGGCAGACAGTGCCACAGCCGCAGACAGAATCACGGCTGCTGTTTTTGTTGCAAAACTTCTTTTTCGCATTTTCTCTCCTCTCTCTTAAAAACATACTCTCCTGCTCTGAGCAGACATCGCAGTAGCAATACACGCCAAAACGCAGGAATAAAAACACGGGTTTTGTGGTAAGTTATTTCTTATTTTTGTTAGTTATCACTTACCAATTAATACAATATACCCATCCTTTCGTTCTGTCAAGAGATATTTTCCACCATGATGTTCTATAAGGAAAAAATGAATGATTATTTTCAGACATTCTACAGCCAGTCACATCAAACAGCCCCAGGCTGAAAACCTGAGGCTGTCCACATATTATTACAGGCATTTTCTTATTCATCCTTTATCCTGATCGGTCGGTGCTTTCTGCCTGCAACACTCTTCCGGTGAAAAAACGGGTATCCATATAATCCTGATCCTCACCATCCACAAATTTCATCAATCTGCCGCAGTTCTTCTCCGGTAAAATCCGTCTGCGTAGCTATAGAAACATTCTCTGCGATCTGCTCCGGTCGGGAGGCGCCGATCAGGACGGAACACACCTCATCATCCTTCAGGATCCAGGAAAGCGCCATCTGTGCGAGCGTCTGCCCGCGTTTTCCGGCCAGCTCGTTCAAGGTCCGGATCTGGATCAGGCGCTCGTCGGTCAGGTCATCCGCTTTCAGGAACCGGCCGTCCCTGGCAATCCGACTGTCCGCGGGAATGCCATGAAGATATTTATCCGTCAGAAGCCCCTGCGCGAGCGGACTGAATGCAATGATGCCAAGCCCGGCCTCTTTGCAGCATTTTTTCACGCCATCCGCTTCAATTCCACGGTCGAAAATGGAATATCTCCGCTGGTTGACGATCAGAGGACAATGCAGCTCGTCCATGATCGCTTTCGCGCGGAGCGTATACTCCTCATTATAATTCGAAATTCCGGCATACAAGGCTTTTCCGCTCCGCACAATGGAGGCGAGCGCTTCCATTGTCTCTTCAAGCGGTGTCTCGGGATCCATGCGATGGTGATAGAAAATATCCACGTAAGGGAGTCCAAGCCGCTTCAGGCTCTGGTCGAGGCTCGCGGTAAGATATTTTTTGCTTCCCCAGTCGCCGTACGGTCCCGGCCACATATCATAGCCTGCCTTTGTCGTGATAACGAGCTCATCCCGATAGGGCGCAAAATCCTCGCACAGAATCCGGCCAAGGTTCTCCTCCGCACTTCCGTAGACCGGCCCGTAATTATTCGCCAGATCAAACTGTGTGATGCCCAGATCAAAGGCCGTGCGACACATGGCCTTCATCGTATCATAATTATCTCTGCTGCCGAAATTATGCCAGAATCCAAGGGAAACCGCCGGAAACTTCAGCCCGCTTCGACCCACGCGGTTATATTTCATATTTTCATAACGGCGTTCACTCGCCACGTAAACATCTGCCATGATCTCCTCCTCTTCCTGCGTAACAGGTTCTTTTTTCCTGCTTTTCTCTATATACATCTACGGAATTTCTTAAGATTTTTTATGTTTCTTTCATTTTCCTTTCACACAATTTCCACATCACCCTGTTAGACTGTCATCATCAAAGGAAGTCACCCGGGTGGTTGCAATACAGAGAATCATGTGGACTGGCTTCAACAAAAAACTCTCCCGGCCGCGGTTACCGGATTTCATAACGTTTGACGGTATCTGACGGCGGGGTTCACATACACCTTCTTATCCATGTTTTTCGGACACCTCTATCAGGTGTCCGTTTTTATGCGCAGAACTGCCCAAGGATCTGTCGCGAAATTACTTACCCATCTTGCACCGCCTGGCGCGCGAATCGCAGACCATAAAAGCCTCGACGCAGCCCGGGGATTTTTCCGGCTGGCGCTGGACGCAGCATATGCGGCGAACAGGCGATGGCAAGCTGCATCCTGCTTGATTGTACAAACTCATACTTCTTTCACTCCGCCTTGCGGTGCATCACGTCGCCCTTCTCGCAGCGGTTCCCCCATCCGTCGATCAGTGTTCCGTCGCGGTAAACGCACATGATCTCGCAGTTATTCGAGCAGCGCCCACATTGTGCTTCACGCGTCTTGAATTCCACATTTTCCATCGAAAAATCAAATTCCCGGCGGACACTTCCGCTTTTTGCGAGCAGCGCAGCCCCGATCGCACCCATCAGATGGCCATTCTCATCTACCCTGACTTTACAGCCAAGCGCCTTTTCAAAAGCAGCAACTACACCGATATTTTTGCTGACGCCGCCCTGAAATACCACAGGCGAGACAATACGCTTGCCCTTGCCAACGTTATTTAGATAATTGGCAACCACCGCCTGGCAGAGTCCCGCGACAATGTCTTCTTTGGAATGCCCCATCTGAATTTTGTGTACGAGGTCTGATTCGGCAAACACCGTACAGCGCGCGGCAATCTGCGTCGGGTGCTTTGACTGCAGCGCAAGCTCTCCCATCTCTTCCACCTCCAGCCCTAGCCGGCGGGATTGGCTGGAAAGGAAAGCTCCGGTGCCAGCCGCGCAAAGCGTATTCATCGCGTAATCGACCGCGACACCATTCTCCACCAGAATAATTTTTGAATCCTGACCGCCAATTTCAAGGATCGTGCGGGTTTCCGGGTAAAAAGACGTCGTACCAACCGCATGAGCCGTAATCTCATTTTTGACCATGGTAGCACTCGTAATGGTGCCTGCCAGACGGCGTGTGCTGCCGGTCGTGCCGGTCGCTACCACATGATACGTCGTCTTGTCAAACTGCTGCTCCAGAAGAGCTGCCAGCTGTTTGACCGCGCCGATGGGATTGCCCTCCGTCCAGATATAGGCGCTGGCAAGAATTTCTTTCTCGTCATTTAAAATCACGCCCTTGGTAGAGATAGAACCAACGTCAATTCCAAGATACGCATCCCGTTTCCGGCCATCCGCCGCGTTTCCGGCCTGACGATCTCTTTTTCCGTCTGCTGTATCATTGATCAAATCGGCAACGAGGCCACTCATTTGCTTGCTCATCGAAGTACCTTCTTTCTCATGCTCAACATATCGTAAAAGGCTTCCAGCCTGGTCATCAGTCCTGTATCGCTGGTCTGCGAATCATACGTCAGATACAGAATCGGAATTTTGTAGTCCGTACCAATATTCTGCAGCACCGGCATAATATCGATCTCCGGCGTACACCCAGCGGATTTCACGTGGATAATCCCGTCAAAGCCGCGCTCCACATAATCCCTGGCACACCAGATATTTGCCGTAGAGGTCGGTCCCATCTCATAACGACAGAGGTCGCGGATCCGTACATTCAGGTTTTTCTCGCCGCTGTAATGCAGATTCCGGTGGGAAATATTCATCCACCGATGCACCTCGACTCCCATGTCGCAGAGCTTCTGCTCCAGCTCCAGGTTGGAAAAATCATCCTGCACCGTGAAATACTCTCCGATCAATCCCACCCGGATTGGCTCTTCTTTTTTCAGCGGAATATCATGGAATGCACTTTTCACACGCTGGTGCCCCGCATCAATATCTGCTTTCGAAGCCGCCTTCTCCATATCAGTCCAGAACTGATTCAGCGCCTTTTTGTAAGCGCCCTTTGTCAGCTCAAAGCCACAGTTTTTATAATACAGATCTTCCACTTCATCAATATACTCAACCATCTTGAGCATTTCCATACCAGCCATCGTCGCCTTTGCCACACGCAGCTTTGGATTCATCCGTCTGACTGCTTTCAGATAATCCCGCATTTTACCGGTTGTATATTCAGCCAGATTAATAAAATCAAACTGATAACCCAGATCGCGCAGAATCTGCTCCTGCAGCTCACCGTAATAGCCCAGGCGGCATAATCCGAACAGCATCAGTAGGGTATCCGCCCCACATTCCAGCGCCTCTATCATACTGCCCAGCGTCGTCTTAAACGGCGTACAGACCGTATCCGGGCTATACTGGCTCCCGATATCCAGTGTTTTTTTCGTCATCCGCGGCTGCATGATGTACTGCTGCCCTAATCCAGCTTCGATAAAATATTTAAACGCATAATTATACCGCGCAGCGATCGGAAAGGCTATTTTCTTCTGATTGCCCATTGCGTACTCTTTTGCCATCGTCCCAACTCCTTTCGATCACAGAGCATTTTGCTTTAACCGCAAAATATCGATAAAGCTCTCCAGCCGCGTCTCCACACCGGCCATACCACTCTGCGCGTCCAGCATCAGATTCAGGATCGGTGTACCATCATTTCTGCGGATAATCATGTCATTCGTCATCGCGTCCGGTCCGCAGGGAAAAACACTCAGGAGGATGATGCCATCCACCTGCTTCCGATTGGTATAAATGCCGCCCGCAATCTCACGGTTAACCTCCCAGCGCATCGTCGGTGAAAGTCTTGATCCCTGTTTCAGGGCTTCCTTCCGATCCATCACATCCGCCCGCAGCACAGTGACCCCGGCATTTTTCAAAAAGTCCGTGACTGGTTTTCCAATGTAAGCATCATTCACCACATAGCTGTGTGAGGCGATCATCACCTTCAGGCCATCGCTTTTATAAAACTCCTCCTGCCGTTTTACCTGCTTTTTCCAGTCCTCAGATTCCGCCTTTTTGGCTTTCTTATAGGCTTTTGCAGCCTCCTTTCGCGCAAACCCAAGCTCCTGCGCCATCGAAAGAAAAGCAGCCTCCTCATCCAGGTCATGCGTCACATCAACATTATAAGAAAGAAACTTCTGCCCCGTCTCCCGGAAAAGATTGCGGCAGATGTCATAAAGTCCCTCAAACGTTGTACACATATATCTTCGGATGCCAAAATTGCTGATCCGCGGCACCAGAATATAATCGCAATTTCCAACCAGCTTCTCGACATGACCGAGATAAACCTTCACCGAAAGACACATCTCATCTATCGCGCGGGCTGTACCGCGATTCAGCGTCTCAAGCGTCGTAGGCGGGCTGACCAGCACATCCACGCCCAGTTCCTGGAAAAAGACCTTCCAGAGTACACGGTATCTGTCATACAGCAGTGCCCTCGGAAAGCCGACGATCGGTTTGCGGCCCGCTGCAGCCGATTCTGTTTTCTTTGCCAAAATGATCCACTCCTTTATCTTCACAGCACAGTCTGTCTTTTCACTTTGATGCTGTTCTGAACTGTCAGGGAACATTATATTCGCTTTCCAGATTTTTTTCAATCACCAGATTCCGGCATCTGTCTGAGATCGGAAATTCCGTTACTGACAAAACACCGCCGACCCTTTTTTCCTGGCCAGCGGTGCTTTTCAAATTCTATATGGTCAAGTAGACATACCCCTTGCGGGGTATGCCCCTCACAGAACCGGGCTTGCG
>JAJBUL010000230.1 GCA_020860365.1 Clostridiales bacterium
ACATTCTCAGTTTTTGAAAAAATCCGCTCTCGACGAATTTTGGTCACCACTTTCAATTTTTCAGACTGTGCGGAAGTAGTAAAACCATGCAGACAGTATAACAGATTTTATCATGCGTGTCTATACGTAAATCGAACGTAAGTTCTGACCGTAAGTTCTGACATCTGTAGTCCGTCCGGCATGTATGTTTTTCAGAAAATACTTTTCAGGCACTGTCCTTCTCACAGCCAGCACTCTTATTTTCCTTCAAAAATCTGCTTACGTCAATCTCTATTTTAGAAATATCGTCATCCTCCGCCTCCTCTCTGTGTGGCATGACCTTCTCCATATATGAAGTAAGCTCAGGGATTTCTTCCGGAATGATATTCGCATTATCCCCGTAAACATCCATCGTGATAATTTCCTTGGCGTGTCCCATCAATTCAGAAACCGCTTTGGGGTTGAAATCACTTTTCAGGAGCAGCGTACAGTAGGTACTTCTCAAATCATGCCAGCGGATATCCGGCAGGCCGGCATCCTGTAAAAGCTTCTTATAATGACGCCAATGAAAGTCCTTGCTCCTTGGCACGCCCAACGATGAACAACAAATATAATCATCATCTCTAAATCTGCTCCTCCGTCTGCTGCGGTTTCTTTCATATACTTTTCGTTCCTGCAGAATGGCTTCAAACACATAATCAGGAATCGGAAGCAGCCTGCGGCTCGACATTGTTTTGAGTGGCAGTTCTTTTTTCGTTGCCGGTTTTTCATCCACACCGTAAGGCTCTCGGTTCAGCTGTTTCCCAAGCTGCCGCTCCACCGAAAGTGTCCGGTTGATATAATCCACATCCGAATACTTTACTGCGTTGATCTCCTGCCTGCGCAGCCCCATCAGTACATTAAACAGCACCTGCATGTGAATCGGGGTATCCTCACTCATTTCCAGAAGCCGTTGTATCTGCTCCATATTCAGCGTTTTTGCCGTATCTATATTCCGTGTATGGTATGGTTTCGATTCTATGCTTTTAGGCAGGCTGATTCCCTCCGCCGGATTCACTGCCAGCAGGCCGGAGCTTACCGCAAAGCGAAGGGAGACATTCATGACCACCTTCGTCTGGCTCGCAATACTCTTAGAATATGCAGCACGGTTCTCATACAGTCTCTGAACATCTCCCTTATGAATTTCTGTCAGTTTTCTCTTACCTAGCATCGGAATTATATGATGTCTGGCAATATTGGAATAGGAATCGTAGGTATTGCTGCTACCAGCCCGTTTCCTGATCTCGTATTCCAGCCAGTATTCCAGAAATTCCTCCAACCTTACATTATCATCCACAATATAAGTTCTGGTTGACAGCTCTCCCATTGTTATTTTTCTTGCATCCTCGGCATCCTTTTTTGTCATAAAACCGGAATGCTGCTTTATATGCTTCGAGCCATCCTCAAAAATGAGAACGACCCGATAAGCATATCTGTCACGTTCCTTCCGTTTAAATACAGGTTTTACGTTCCAGTCGATATAGTTCTGTAATCTCAGATCAAACACTCTCATTGTCTCCTTTCGCAACAAAAGAATCATTCATAAAATTTATAATACGTTCGTTTTCATCCATCACCTCACAGTAATATTCAAACGTCGTATGGATAGAGCTGTGCCCCAGCAGGGCGCTTACCTTTACCAGTGGCACGCCCTGTTCCGTCAAGATCGTCGCATACATATGCCGCAGGCTATGTACCGTCAAATGTGGAAGGCCGTTTCTTTTGCAGAGCTTCGTCAGCGCCGTATTAAAGGATGAAGTCGCATGGGGGAGTCCATTCTTCGCACAGGATACATAATCGCGGTCAATATACGCTTCCCCTGACATCTCCTTCCACATATCCGTCAAAACCTTCCTCTTATTCAGCTCATCCAGTATCGCATCCGGCACACGGAGCGTCCGGCAGCTGTTTGGCGTCTTGGGGTCTTTTTCAATCACCTGATATTCAGATATTTTCGACTGTCCCTTCGGGACTATAGGATTTGCTGTAATCTGCCGCTCAATCCTGACTGTCTTCTTCTCCATATCAAAATCGCTGAATTTCAAGCCGCTGATTTCGCCTTTCCGAAGCCCCATAAACAGCCCCAACAGTATTTCCAGATACCATTTACTCTCTGATGCTTTTTCAAGGAAGAACCTCATCTTTTCCTGATTCAACACTCTGATTTTGGGTTTTCTGCGCTTATAAGGCTTTGTATCCGGCACAGGGTTTCTGGAAAGATACCCTTGCGCCACAGCATCCTTAAGCGCGATATTTAGTAGCTCCCGGCATTTATTACCTGCCGATTCACACGCTTTTGCCGCCGATGCCAGCAGCGCATCCAGATACTCCGCGTTCACATACCGCAGTTTTATTCCCTGATTCATATTCGGGAAAATAAGGTCATACAGCACATAAGACGCAAGCATCCGGGATGTATTCTCTGCCCTTGCACTGTAAATTTCATCGTTCCAGTAAATCAGATAATCAGCCAGCTCCAGCGTTGACGATGCAGAAGCATGGTAAGCCCGACAGGCTTTTTTGTATGCATCATCATATTCCCTGTAACTGCGCTCTGCTTCGGCAGCTGTCTGAAATCCGCCTTTCTTGGAATATTTTGTTGAACCGTCATCCTGCAGCAGTCGGACCCTGTGATACCAGCTGCCGGCCTCGAAAAAAGCTGTACTTTTGTTGTTCGCCATCGGGCTTACCTCCTTCCCTTCATTTTGCTCTCACTTAATTTGTACTCGCGTTCAGCCAGTCATCGAATGACTGCTTCGGCACTCTGACCGAAGTTCCCACCTTTATGACACGGAACGGCGGTTTTTCTTCCTTATATACCTCGTTCAGAAATTCATATGTTTTCGAGCGTCCGATACCCAGGGCTTTCTGAATATCCTCTGCCAGGTATACTTGTGTTTCCATTTGTTATGCCTCCTTTACATTGCATTTGTTGGTATTCCCATTGTCATACAATTATAATATACAATTTAAAATCCGTTCATTTTCACGAGCATTACCCTGGTCGCTTATTCATCACCAAGAATTCCGAGCCTGTCTTTCATTTTATCCAATGGAATTTCCATCAGCCTAGTATAGCGTTTCGTTCATTTTTTTACAAAAAAACTCGAAAAATGCTAAAATA
>JAJBUL010000075.1 GCA_020860365.1 Clostridiales bacterium
TCACGAAAGTTCAAAATCTCAGTCCGTCTTCTCCACCCCGTGAATAGTAACACAACAGCCACAGGACGAATATGGTGTGATCATGAATAACATTCTCCGTATGTTTTTGAATACAACCTATTTAAATACACAACTGGCAGAAAAGCAATACCGGCAGCAGGTGATGGAGCTTTCTACTCTGCAGTACCAGATCAATCCGCATTTTCTTTTTAACACATTACAGACAGTGGAACTGGAAATACGTAAGCTTTCTGGCGATACGGAGAATGCCACGGAAATGCTGACTGCCATTTTATGTACCGGCAATTCTGGCATGTAATTCATTTTTCACTTATATGTTGATCCAGTTTATGCGGGGACTGCCGCGGGAACTGGACGAATCCGCCTACATCGACGGCTGTGGTACCTTCCGGGTATTTTACCAGATCCTGCTTCCCCTGATGAAGCCTTCCCTGTTCTCGGCTGCGCTGTTCCAGTTTATGTGGACCTATAACGATTACTTTAACTCACTGATTTACATTAACTCTGTGAAAAAATATACGGTTTCTCTGGCGCTCCGATTGTCTCTTGACGCAGAATCTGTAGTTGTATGGGGAAAAGTACTTGCCATGGCGTTTGTTGCTGTGATACCATTGATTATCCTGTTTTTCTCTGCGCAAAAATACTTTGTAGAAGGCATTGCTACCAGTGGGTTGAAGGGATGAAGATATCTGGAGGAAATCAAATGAAAACATGGACATGGAATGCGGATAATGGGGACGGAACGTACCGGAATCCCATTCTGTACACGGATTATTCTGATCCGGACGTGATCCGGGTGGGTGAGGATTATTATCTGGTCGCGTCCAGCTTTTGCAATACGCCCGCTCTTCCGGTTCTGCACTCGAAGGATCTTGTGAACTGGGAAATGGGTTCTCCCATTTTTGTAGGTGATATTGCCGTTTTCGTTGGTGTTTCACCCACATATCCGTAAGTTCTTCCGTTTCTATAGGTATCTCTTGAAACTTTCCGTTTTACTCGGTGTTTTTCATACAGCACCACTTTTTCCGGAAGCTCTTCTGTTTCCTTCGGTGTTTCCCACATCCATAGCATTTTCTAAACGAATGATAGGATTGTTCTCCATCGACTGCTGCCTTCCCGCGTATATGATTACAAAACATCTGTAAAGGGTGCTTCGCATCGCTGGCGCGACAAGCCCTTGACAGATCTTTTGTAATCATATGGACGGTATTCAAGCAGAAATCAGCCGATTTCTGCAGTCAACACTGCTGCCCCTGATCTTATTTTCTATGCATTACGCTTCCAATGGCAGACTTTCATCCGTCAGAAGGAAGCTCCCCTCCACTAAGTTCCTTCAGCATTCTTGCTTATCACTGCCGCATCCGTTTCCATTCTCTCAAAGATTTCTTTTCTGATCTCCGGATGTTTCTTCATATACTTAATCATTGCATCACTTAACGGGTAGTCTTTCGCATCCTCATCTCCGTACAACAGCCAATCCGCCCCTATCCCAAGAGCTGCTTCTATCTTTTTTGCACATTTGATGGTCAGTTGCTGCTTTCCTGAGAGAACCTCATTCAGCAACGCCGCAGATATATGTGTACATCTCCCGAACTCCCTCTGGCTCATCCCGCTTTCTTCCAGAATGTCTTTCAGACGCTTCCTTCTCAATTCACTGTTTTCTTCTAACTGCGGCTCCTCTGATCCCTCACGGAACCATTCATCACTTACACCGTATTCACTGCATATTTTTCTGCGAAGTTTCTCGCTGATTGGTGCAGTATCCTCTTCCATGCGTTCTACCTGTCTGTATGAACATCCTATTTTCAGGCCAAACTCAGTTCGTCTAAGGCCCAGACTTTCTCTCAAATACCTGATTTTACCTGCATCTGACATATTTTTTACACCTTATTGATTGTTTGGTTTGCCTGACCGGCGTATCTTTTCTTTCGCTGTTTGATATATGCCCATTATCAAACAGACTATATTCACAGGAGGTAAACACCTATGGCAAAACATCTGACCATCAACCGTCGTTACCAGCTCCCACCAGAGCTGGAGGTCATCTCAGACGTGGAGAATCCGGCACTGAACCGAATTGACATCCGCGTTAATTATCCAAAGCTGGAACGCGTCTGTCCGAACTGCGGCTTCCACCACTGTGTGGTCAAGGATTCCGGACGCGACCAGACTGTCCGGCATCTGCCGGCAATCGGCTGCTCTGTCTTTGTCACTTTCCACCGCCGGCGCTTTCTGTGTAAGGACTGCGGTTCTTCCTATTACGAACCGATCCCGTGGATCCATGAAAGCCTTCATATGACAAAGGCCCTCATGATGGATATCTGCCTGAAACTGGCGGATATGAAGTCCGTACACACAATCGCCGCCGAAGAAATGGTCACCGATGAGGTGGTAACTGGTGTCCTGAACACCATTTCCTTCGACCGGCCTGCACGTCTGCCTGAAATCCTCTGCTTCGATGAATTCAAAGGCGATTCAGGTGACTGGAATTCCGAACGCGGGCGCTGGGATGTCCAGAAATTCAACTGCAACATCACTGATGGTGCCAACCATGTCCTCATTGATGTTCTCCCCTCCATCAGGCCTGACTACGTGAAAACCTATTTCATGCAGTACTCTCTCGAGGAACGCCGCCGTGTCCGCTATTTCAGCTGTGATATGAGCAACGGTTTCATTTCCGTTGCCAAGTCCTGCTTCCCGAATGCCACCATCTGCATTGATATGTTTCACGTCGTGAAGCGGCTCAATGATGGGATGGACATACTCCGGAGACGTATCCAGACCTCCCTCACAGATTCACAGGCGAAATTCGCACAGCTCGCAGATACCGAGACTGACCCGGATAAACGTGATTCTCTCCTTGCCAGTATGCAGCTCGAACATGACCGTTATAAGCTTCTCAAAAATGCACGGCTGCTGCTTGTGACAAAAGAATCCTCAAAGGAAGAACTCTGGGGCACCAGTATGGTACGGAAGCGTAAGCGTCTGGAAAAGGCACTGGCTCTTTCCCCCGACCTGCAGGAAATGTATGACCGCCTCCAGGAATTCCATGTCATTCTGGAACGGAACGAGTATTCTCTCCAGCGGGCAGACTTCACTGTCTGGCTG
>JAJBUL010000005.1 GCA_020860365.1 Clostridiales bacterium
CATAAATATATCACATAATCATAAATATTTCAACTGAAAAACCAATATTATAACATAAAAATGTTAATAGTCACTTATTGAAAAACGATTTTTAAATAATACCTTGACAACCTGTTTTCCTGTGTTAAAATGGGTTTCAGTGAGAAAAACGAAGATGGTGCAAAGTAGTGACCTGACTTCATCCAGAGAGAGGGTGTCATCGGTTGGAAACATCCTTATGTTCAGGCAGGGAGCGAAATTCACACCGGAGTTCTGTTTCTGAATTGTTTCTTATAACGATTCGGGGCAGCAGGCCGCAGACGGCTGCTGTTCTGAACTGCTGCAAACATAGTAGGAAATGGCGTTAGTGCACGTTACGCATATCGAGTGTCCGTTTTATTGTTTTCCGTCTATATCGCCTGCGTAACAGGCGGTCTGCGGCCTGCTGTTCTGAACAGTTACGAATTTCGATGCTGCAGTGAGGATTTGCAGGGAAAAAGAATTTTTGCAATCCGTATTGTAAAAGGATGAAAAACAGAAGCGGGAAGCAGGGTGGTACCACGGAGTAGATTGGCTTCGTCCCTATTTTGGGATGGAGCTTTTTTTATGCGCACGGCCGCGCAAGGAATATTTCTGGCTAACGCCAGACGCGGGTCTACGCTACGCTCCGGTCGTTGCTAAACGAGCGCCACTGGCGCTCAGCAACGGCGCGGGCGAGTAGGAGCAGACGAGCCGCCTCCTACTCGATTTTCCATCCTGTCCGACAAATTAACAGTAGAAAGGAAGAATATTATGAAAGACAGATTACAGTCCATCAAAGAGGACGCGCTTGCACAGATCAAGGACGCGGATATGCTGGATCGCCTGAATGACGTGCGGGTGAATTTCCTTGGCAAAAAAGGCGAGCTGACCGCTCTTCTTAAGAGCATGAAGGATGTGCCGCCGGAAGAACGTCCGGCATTTGGCAAGCTGGTGAATGAGACACGTGCCCAGATTGAGGAGGCGCTGGATGAGTCGAAGAAAAAGCTGGAGCAGATCGCTCTGGAGGCGTCGCTGAAGGGAGAAGCCATTGACGTGACCCTTCCGGCAAAACGCAGCCAGGTCGGTCACCGCCATCCGAATACAATTGCGCGGGAAGAAGTGGAGCGCATCTTCGTCGGCATGGGCTACGAGGTCATAGAAGGTCCGGAGATTGAGTATGACCTCTATAATTTCGAAAAGCTGAACATTCCTGCCAACCATCCGGCAAAGGATGAGCAGGATACCTTCTATATTAATAAAGACATTGTACTGCGCACACAGACCTCCCCGGTACAGGCACGCGTGATGGAGCAGGGAAAGCTGCCGATCCGTATGATTTCCCCGGGACGTGTATTCCGCTCCGATGAAGTGGACGCGACCCATTCTCCGTCTTTCCATCAGATCGAGGGACTGGTAGTGGATAAAAATATCACCTTCGCAGATCTGAAGGGAACGCTGGAGGTGTTCGCGAAAGAACTGTTCGGCGAGGAAATACGGACAAAATTCCGCCCCCATCATTTCCCATTCACAGAACCGAGCGCAGAAATGGATGTCTCCTGCTTCAAATGCGGAGGAAAAGGCTGCCGCTTCTGCAAAGGCAGCGGCTGGATTGAGATCCTGGGCTGCGGCATGGTACACCCGCACGTATTTGAAATGTGCGGCATCGACCCGGACGTCTACACCGGATTCGCCTTCGGTGTCGGCCTGGAGCGCATTGCCCTGCTGAAATATGAGATAGACGATATGCGCCTGCTGTACGAGAACGATGTGCGATTTTTAGGACAATTTTGAAAACCAGTCCAGAGCAGCAGCAACAAGATAGCAAAGCCCGTGCGGATTTATCCGCTAAGGGATATAGAAGGAGATTTTGATTATGAATACAACATTATCGTGGGTAAAGGCATATGTCCCGGATCTGGACGTGACCGCGCAGGAGTACACGGATGCGATGACGCTTTCCGGGACGAAGGTAGAAGACTATTTGGCGGCGGACCGCGATCTGGACAAGATCGTGATTGGCCAGATTGAGCAGATTGAGCAGCATCCGGACGCGGATAAGCTGATTGTCTGCCAGGTGAATGTCGGCGAGAAGACGGTTCAGATTGTGACGGGCGCGCCGAATGTCCATGTGGGTGATAAGATTCCGGTCGTTCTGGATGGCGGCCGTGTGGCGGGCAATCATGACGGAAAGATGACCGAGGGCGGCATCGAGATCAAAAAGGGAAAGCTTCGCGGGATCGAATCAAATGGTATGATGTGCTCGATTGAGGAGCTTGGCTCTACGAGAGACCTGTATCCGGAAGCGCCGGAGTATGGCATTTATATTTTCCCGGAGGATGAGGAAACGCCCCCTCGCGAAAGCTCGGCGGCAAGTCGCGCCGCTCATGGAGAAAACGCTGCGCGTTTGAGCGGCGCTGCAGAAGTGGGTTCTGACGCGGTCAAGGCGCTTGGCCTGGATGATGTGACCTTTGAATATGAGATTACTTCAAACCGTGTAGACTGTTTCTCCGTGATCGGCATCGCGCGCGAAGCAGCGGCGACGTTTGGAAAGGAATTCCATCCGCCGGTGGTAACTGAGACACCGAGCCGTCCGGCAAAAGAAAATGACGAGATGGATAGCCGGAAGCAGGCGTCGGATTACGTGAAGGTGACTGTACAGGATCCGGATCTCTGCTCCCGTTATACCGCGCGTATTGTGAAAAATATCCGTATCGCGCCTTCACCGAAGTGGATGCAGCGCCGTCTGGCGGCAGCCGGGATTCGTCCGATCAATAATATTGTCGATATTACAAACTATGTCATGGAAGAGTATGGCCAGCCGATGCATGCGTATGATTATGATACCATTGCCGGTCATGAGATTATCGTGCGCCGCGCGGCAAAGGATGAGAAATTTACAACACTGGATGGGCAGGAGCGCACCATGGATGAGAACGTCGTGATGATCTGCGATGGCGAGAAATCGGTCGGTATCGGCGGCATCATGGGCGGCGAGAATTCCATGATCACGGACGATGTGAAAACAATGATGTTCGAGGCGGCCTGCTTTGACGGCACGAATATCCGTCTCTCTTCGAAACGAATCGGTCTGCGCACAGACGCGTCTTCGATCTTTGAGAAAGGCCTCGATCCGAACAACGCGAAAGCGGCGATTGACCGTGCGTGCCAGCTGGTGGAAGAGATGGATGCTGGAGATGTGGTTCCAGGCATGGTAGATATTTATCCGGTGGTAAAAGAGCCGGTGCGCATCCCGTTTGAGCCGGAAAATATCAATGCCCTGCTTGGCACAGATATTTCCGCAGAGCAGATGCTTGCGTATTTTAAGAAAATCGACCTGGAGTATGACGCGGCAGCGAATGAGGTGATCGCGCCGACGTTCCGTCAGGATCTGTTCCGCACGGCCGATCTGGCGGAGGAAGTAGCCCGTTTCTACGGCTACGACAACATTCCGATGACGCTGCCGAACGGTGAGGCGACGACTGGAAAACGTTCTTTTGAGATGCGTGTGCGTGATGTGGCGCAGGAGGTTGCGGAATTCTGCGGCTTCTCACAGGGCATGAGCTATTCCTTCGAGAGTCCGAAGGTATTTGACAAGCTGCTCCTGCCGGAGGATTCTTCGCTTCGCCAGGCAATTAAAATCACCAACCCTCTGGGGGAGGATTACAGCATCATGCGGACGACGCCTTTAAATGGGATGCTGACTTCCCTGGCGTTCAACTACAATCATGGGAACCGAAACGTGCGTCTGTATGAGCTGGGCAATATTTACCTGCCGAAGGCTCTGCCGCTGACGGAACTGCCGGATGAGCGGATGCAGTTCACGCTTGGGATGTATGGCGAGGGCGACGCTTCCACGAAGGATGGCGAGGGCAATTTCTTTGTCATGAAGGGCGTGGTAGAGGAGTTCCTTGAAAAGGCAGGACTCAATGGCAGAGTGACCTACGACCCGGCATCCAACCGGCCGTATCTGCATCCGTGCCGTCAGGCGGATATTATATATAATAAGAAGAAACTCGGCTATCTCGGTCAGATTCATCCGACCGTGGCCAACGATTCCTACGGCATTGGTGAAAGAGTTTTTGTGGCGGTGCTTGATATGCAGGAGGTCACTTCATTTGCCAGCTTCGATTATAAATACACCGGCATTGCGCGTTATCCGGCGGCGACCAGAGACATCAGCATGCTTGTTCCGAAGAAAGTGCTTGCGGGTCAGATTGAGGCAATGATCCTTCAGCGCGGCGGCAAGATTCTGGAATCCTGCAGTCTGTTCGATGTCTATGAGGGCAAGCAGATTCCGAAGGGATATAAATCCATGGCTTACTCATTGGCCTTCCGCGCGAAAGACCGCACACTCGGCGAGAACGATATCACAGCTGCCATGAAGAAAATCTGGAACGGGCTGGAATCACTGGGGATTGAGATTCGGTCATAATAACCCCTTTACCGCTTGAATGATAATATGAAACAGAAAGCCTTGCGTGAGCAGGGCTTTCCGTGAAAGTAAGGTTATTGGCAACCTTTTATGAGGAGAAAAGATGAGATTGTATATCATCCGACATGGCCAGACGGAGTGGAATTCTTCTTATCGTTTGCAGGGACGGACCGACATTCCACTGAATGAGAGCGGCCGGGAGCTGGCGAGAAAAACAGGCGAAGCACTCGCACGTCAGGGGATTCGCTTTGAACGAATCTACACCAGCCCGCTGATCCGCGCCCGTGAGACTGCTGAACTAGTGAGTAAAAACGGCGGACAGACAGAATTGGTGCCCCCTATACTTGCGGATTTGCATCTTCAGGAAATCAGCTTCGGTGCGATGGAAGGGGAACGTGTGCGAGACGAGAACGGCGTTCTCAATGTCGAAAATTACATTCGGTTTTTTAACGATCCGGAGCGGTATATTCCTCCGGAGGACGGCGAAAGCTTTGAAGCGCTGCTGGAAAGAACGGGTGAATTCCTGGAGATTCTGCGCCAGGAGGCTTCTGGTTTTACAGAAGCAAATTCCTGTGACAATGATGTGTCTGACAAGAAGCATTCAGTGGGGAATATTCTGATTTCCACCCATGGGGCTGCCTCGCGCGCGTTGCTTGCGAATATCACGCATTGCCGGCTCCGTGATTTCTGGTGCGGCGGCGTGCCGAAAAATTGCGCGGTCACGATTGTAGATCTGGAAGATGGAGTTTGGAAGATCAGAGAACAGGACCGGCTGTTTTATGACTAACAATAGCCAGATGCAAACCACTGGTTATGATACATTATTATTATTTTGGAAAGAATGGATGAGGAATGAAAACATCTGATTTTAAATTTGACCTGCCCCAGGAACTGATCGCACAGGATCCCTTAGAGGATCGCTCCGCGTCCCGGCTCCTTGTGCTGGATAAGGATACGGGGGCGATCGAGCATCGCCATTTTTACAATATCACAGAATATCTGCGCCCGGGCGATTGCCTGGTGCTGAATAATACAAAAGTGATTCCCGCACGGCTTTACGGGAATCGGGTGCTGTCTGATGCGGGAGATTCTGCAGAGTCGGCGATTGCTCAGCCTTCTGCTGATATCCAGGCTGCAGCTGATGATGGTTTGACTGGTGGAGCGTCTTCAGGCGAGAGTCAATTTTCAGCTGTCGATCAGAAAACTGCTGGAGGTGGACAGAAGCTGGGTGCTACCATCGAAGTGCTTCTCCTCAAGCGCAAAGCAGACAATGTATGGGAGACACTGGTGCGCCCTGGCAAGAAAGCGCGCCCGGGTACGCGCATTATATTCGGAAATGGGCTTCTGGTTGGCGAGGTGATAGATGTAGTCGAGGAAGGGAACCGGTTAATTCGCTTTACCTATGAAGGAATTTTCGAGGAAATCCTCGATCAGCTCGGACAGATGCCCCTGCCGCCTTAAATTAAGCATGAACTCAAGCACCAACCCCCCTACCAGACCGTTTACGCAAAATATGACGGTTCCGCGGCGGCGCCAACGGCTGGCCTGCACTTTACTCCGGAGCTTCTGGAACAGGTACGTGCCATGGGCGTACGTATTGCGGAGGTGACGCTCCATGTGGGTCTTGGCACTTTCCGGCCGGTCAAGGTCGAGGACGTGACGCAGCACCATATGCATTCGGAGTTCTACCAGGTCGATGAAGAAGCAGCGCGTATCATCCGCGAGACCAAAGCAGGCGGCGGTCGTGTGATCTGTGTCGGCACCACCAGCTGCCGGACCATTGAATCTGCCGCGCAGCGTTTCCATGGGGACATTCAGACATGCAGCGGCTGGACCGATATTTTTATTTACCCGGGCTTCCAATTCCAGCTGCTGGATGGACTGATTACAAACTTCCATCTGCCGGAATCCACACTCCTGATGTTGGTGTCTGCCCTCGCTGGGCGGGACAATGTTCTCAATGCCTATCGGATTGCGGTCGAGGAGAGGTATCGGTTTTTCAGTTTTGGGGATGCTATGCTGATCACAACGGTGATGCCCCAAAATTAACGAACGAAAATTACCGTTATCATTAGCTTTGAAGATGTGATGTTTGTTATAACAAAAGAAAATATAATAATTGCTTTAGCGACAAAAAGAAAAGGCCGGGGCTAATGCCCCGGCCCGTTCGTTCTTATTCTTAATTCAGTTGCCAGAAAACAGATCCTCAAGTATCTCCGCCGCACTCATGTCAAGATACCCGTCCGGGTCGGTCATGATAGAAATCCCGGATGTATCCCAGCGCATCTGCGCGTAGTCAGTCAGATAGGAGGTGCCAACCGAGCAGCTCGGATATTTGTTGTACCATTCCGGGTAATAGGTCTTCATATAAGTGGTCGCCAGCTGGATGGCCTGGCTGGAGGTACTGCCGGACGCAGTGGGCGTCCCGCACATCCGCACACCGGGCGGACTGGAGTGAAGCAGTACCACGCTTCCATCCTCACACTGGCCGACCACCATCCAGACGTGTCCGCTCGAACTCATAATGTCGCCTGCCCGGTAATCGGTTACAGAGGAAGCCGACCGATAGGTGCCCCAGCCGCGGGCGGCAAAATTACCTGCCATCTGGGATGCTTTCATCACGTACCCCTCATTTCCATCCGTGGTATTCAGAATATTATAAATACACCAGCCGATATAGCCGGAGCAGTCCAGTTCGTTTGCGATCTGATAGCGGGTTGTCCGGTAATCATAGCTGCTTGTCTGCTGCTCAAAAAATGTCTTCCACTGTGCGCTGACGCCAACGGAAACTGCTTCCGTTCCGGCACCGGTATCCGCCTCATTCCAGCCGCCGCCCCAGATATACATGGTAGAACCCACGGGTTCCAGCGCGGTCGAAAGCAGCGTTTTCAGTGTACTGGAGGCTACATCGGTTGTCACAGTGACTTTCTTTTTCAATTTTTTGACCAGAGCATCCTTGTAGTAAACCTTTGCGGTAATTGTCGTCGTGCCGGACTGTATGGCTCGAATCTTTCCGGCGGAGCTGACCCGGGCGACACTTTTATTGGAACTTGTATATTTGACGGTACAGCCGGTCTGCACGGTTGCTGTCACCGTTTTTGTCTCACCGGCCATGAGCGAGACTGCCGTGGTGTCATACTGGAAAGAATTCGCATTTGTTACAAGCAGGTATACTTTTTCTGAGAGTTTTCCATTCTCATCATAGAGACGCAGCGTGGCGCGGCCTTTTTTCAGAGCCGTGATTTTGTAAGAACCGTCTGATTTTTCCTTTGCCTTCGCAACCGTAGTTTTTGACACCGTCACTTCCGTGTATCCGCTGATCGTGTAGGATTTGCCGACCGCAAGTGTTTTTACAGACGTATTTGCGGCTTCGGCTGATGCAAAAAGGCTAAATGCCAGCAGCAGCGAAGGAAGCAGGCGGAGAAAATAAAAGAAGACGGGGACTTCAGGGAAATCGGGCGAGGTTTGGGAATTTATCTTATAATGGAATGAATACATATCGGTACTCCTTACTGCCGGTTCTTTTAAAGCGGCATTTCTATAGATGAAAGGAATGATTCATAGAAATTTTATCATGTCTGTTCACTGATGTAAACCCTTTTTATTACACAGTTTGAATGAAAATACATTTTTGTTAAAAGAAAGAAAATTATGAGACGTAAATGCTGAATATGTCTTTTCAAAACAATGAATCTGTGTTAATATAATTGAAATTATATTTAAATGCAAGGATGCACATTGATAATATAATATGCTTACCTGGGGAGCCGGGGGACGTGTTCTCACCTGATCCGAGTACCTAACGGAGAGGGGTGATTATTACGAGTACTTACGAAGAATTCATGGTATTACTTACACTTGCTTTACTTGTTGTTGAAATTCTGAATTTGGAAAATAAGAAATAGCCGTCCTGCACTCTTGGCGGAGATGGACAGCTATTTCTTATAGTAACTATTAACGCCGGGTCGGGTGAGTCACGGTCACCTTCCAGCTCCCTAGTTAAACGTATTATATGTCAGTATAATTTATTTTTCAACCCCCAATTTTAAGAGAATCAGCGCTATTTCAAAAGGAACTCTTTCACAAAAAAGGTACTGTCGAAACCCGATATCTTATGCTATACTGGAGTAGTTATGATTGGCAGGTACTTGTAATAGTTCAGTGCTTTTACAGATGCATTCAATATCGATTTCAAAGGAAAAAACAATTATGTACGAATTGATTCAGGCTGTCGGGAACAGCTATTATATTCAATGTCCGGCCAAAATCGGGCTGGTGCGGTTAAATGAGCAGGATGTCTGCCTGATTGACAGTGGAAATGATAAAAATGCCGGGCGGAAGGTGAGGCAGATTCTGGATGCGCAGGGTTGGCACCTGCGGGCAATTTACAATACACACTCCCATGCGGATCATATCGGCGGTAACCAGTATCTTCAGAAACAGACGGGATGTAAGGTCTATGCTCCCGGCATCGAGTGCTGCTTTACGCGGCACCCGATTCTGGAGCCGGTGGCTCTTTACGGCGGCTGCCCGCCGACGGAGCTGCGGCACAAGTTCCTCATGGCGCAGGAGAGCGAAGCAGAGTATCTGACAAAAGACGCTTTGCCTGAAGGGCTGGAAATGCTTTCGCTGCCGGGGCATTGCTTTGATATGGTCGGTTTCCGGACGGCGGACGGTGTCATTTATCTGGCGGATTGTCTGTCCAGTGCGGAGACGCTTGAAAAATATCAGATCGGGTATATCTATGATGTTGGCGCTTACCTGGATACACTGGAGAAGGTGAAGTCTTTACAGGCAAAATTGTTTGTTCCGGCGCACACAGAGCCGACCGAAGATATTGTGCCGCTGGCGGAGCTTAACATCGCAAAGGTGAAGGAGATTGCGGAGTGGATTGCCAGATTCTGTGAGACGCCGTGCAGCTTTGAGGAAATTTTGCAGAAAGTGTTTGACGGATACGGCCTGGTGATGAATTTTGAGCAGCATGCACTCGTCGGCAACACAGTGCGTTCCTACCTTTCCTGGCTGAAAGGATGCGGACGGGTAGATGTGGAGTTTGAGAACAATCGACTGTTATGGAAAAGAACGGATGGAGGAGAAAGGCTATGAAAGCAGAGATCAGGAAGGAATATCAGCGCTGGGTAGAACAGTGTTCGAGCGCGGAAACGGCACTTTACGATGCCGATGTGGTGGCGGAGCTTAAAGCGATGGCAGCGGATGAGACGAAGATTGAGGATGCCTTTTACCGTGACCTGGCGTTTGGGACGGGTGGTCTTCGCGGCGTGATTGGCGCGGGGACGAACCGCATGAATGTTTACACTGTAGCGAAGGCTTCGCAGGGACTGGCGGATTATGTGAAAAAGAATTTTGGCAGGGAAGACTGGAAAATCGCGGTCAGCTATGACTCCCGAATCAAGTCCGACCGCTTTGCACAGGTCGCATCCGGTGTATTCGCGGCAAACGGGATCCAGGTATGGATTTATCCGGAACTGATGCCGACGCCCTGCCTGTCTTATGCGGTGCGTGCGCTGGGCTGTGCGGCGGGCATTATGGTGACAGCTTCTCACAATCCCTCCAAGTACAATGGTTACAAGGTCTACGGCGCGGACGGCTGCCAGATTACCACCGAGGCAGCGGCCGAGATTCTGGGCGGGATTGAGCGGCTGGATATTTTTGATGATATTCAGGTGACAGAGTTTGCGGCGGAATCCTCTTCAGATGTAGTGGAAACGGAAAATGACATGAGGTCAGGGAAAGTTGCGCAGGCAACAGATTCAGATGCGGGCAAGATTTCTTATATCCCGGCAGAGGTGTACACCGCATTTGTAGAAGAAGTGAAAAAGCAGTCCGTCCTCTTTGACGATGAGATCGACAGGAATGTCTCGATTGTCTACTCGCCGCTGAACGGCACCGGCTTAAAGCCCGTGCTGCGCACTCTGAAGGAGAGCGGCTTTACAAACATTACGGTGGTAGCGGAGCAGGAGCAGCCGGACGGCCATTTTCCGACCTGCCCTTATCCGAATCCGGAGATTCGGGAGGCGATGGCGCTTGGCATGGAGTATGCAGCGAAATACAATGCGGATCTGCTGCTTGCGACCGACCCGGATTGCGATCGCGTGGGGATTGCGGTGAAGAAGACTGCAACTGCTGCCATATCGGAAGGGGCGGGAAATAATAATGCAGACGCTCCTGCACTGTTAGATGCGGGCAATAAAAATACAGATGCGATGGCGCCGGAAGGAGCGGGAAGCGTAGAGGCTGGAAGCCAGTATGTGCTTCTTTCTGGAAATGAGACGGGTATGCTGCTGCTCGATTTTATCTGCAGCCAGCGCATCCGGCACGGGCAGATGCCGGAAAATCCGGTTTTGGTCAAGACCATTGTCACCATTGATATGGCAGAGCGGATTGCGAAAAAATATGGTGTCCGCACGGTCAACGTTCTGACCGGATTTAAGTTCATCGGCGAGCAGATTGGTCTTCTGGAAAAGCAGGGAAGGACGGAAGATTACCTCCTGGGCTTTGAGGAAAGCTATGGGTATCTCAGCGGCACTTATGTGCGCGATAAGGATGCAGTCGACGCTTCCTTGCTGATCTGCGAAATGTTTGCTTACTACCGGATGCGCGGAATTTCCCTGCTGGACCGTCTGGAGGAGCTTTATCGTGAATTTGGCTACTGCCTGAACACCCTGTACTCCTTTGAATTTGAAGGCTCCGCCGGCTTTGCGCGGATGCAGGAGATTATGGCAGAATTCCGCAAAGGAATCGATGCAATCGGACCGAAAAAGGTTGAGCGTGTGCTGGATTACAGGGAAGGGCTGGATGGGCTGCCTAAATCCGACGTTCTGAAATACATGCTGGAGGACGATTGCTCCGTTGTCGTCCGTCCATCCGGTACAGAGCCGAAGCTGAAGACCTACATTTCTGTGAGTGCCGTGACAAAAGAAGAGGCCGGAGAGCTGGAAAAGCAGATGGCGGAGGCCATGAAAGCATATTTTCGATAATGTGACCCGCAAGAAGTTCGCGGCGCTTGCGGCGGCGAATTACGCGAATAATCTGATAGCGCGGATCGAAATGAGGCGTAGAGGAGAATATGCCTTGTGGAGATGAATGATTCCATTATATCCATGTGCGTACGAAAAAGCCCAATCGGGATTTGAATAAATCCTGGCTGGGCTTTTTCACATATATTTTTATAGCTTTTGAGCCGCGCAGAAAAGCCTGCGCATAATAATTCCTTAGCTTTCTTCTATATCATCCCTGGTTAAACAGCGGTGAGAGTACATCTGCGTAGGTCTGGAAGATTTCCAGCAGGTATGTATCCCAGTGCCGCGCGTCCTGTTCAGTGTTGCCGAACACATAGTCTTCCTGGCCGTAGTCAATTACGTCGAAGTCAGGGATTGCCTTGCTTGCACCGTTGGTGCGGTATGCGACTGCGTCAGCGAGGGAGAAGGATACACTGGTGACGTCTTCATAATTGACCCAGTTCGAGATATCCGTACCGGTCGCTTCTGTTGCGGTGCCGTTGGTGGTCTGTGCCTCTGCGGCTGCTTTCTCGATGGTTGCCGCGCCTTCTACGTATTCACCATACATCTGATCGACATAGAGTGCGAGAGAGTTTCCGAAAATTTCGGACGGTACATGGCCGCCGTTCCACTGCCACTCAATCTCTGCGTCAATGCCAGCGTTCAGCATGGCAATCTGCAGGTTCAGGGAAGTGAACATAGACATATCGCCTTCTGAAGCGCCCATCACAATTCTTACCCAGGTCGCGTCGTCTGTGTCTTCCGCGCCGATGTAGTTCAGTGGATTGTATAGCGAAACAATGTTATTGCCGTATTTGTCGCCTTCCAGGATTGAGGCGATGTCTGTCTCATACGCCTCGACCATTTCTTCATAGGTGGAATAGTTCGCGGAATCCTGAGAACCGGTCGCGGACTGCGTGGTTCCCGCGTCAGGAGTACCTACTTCAAGCTGATTTGCGGTATTATCATTTGCCGCGGTGGTTTCTTCCTCGGCGGCATCCGAATCGGTTGATTCATCGGAAGCTGCCGCATTATCAGGAACATCACCGTCAGAAATGGCAGCCTCATCGCCCGGAAGCTCGCCAGAAACATCTCCCTCCGGGAGCTCACCAGCGTCACTGATATCACCTGGCAGATCACTATCTGTAAGTTCCCCTGCATCGCTGATATCGCCCGGCAGTTCTCCATCCGTAAGATCAGCTGCGTTTGCAGCTTCATCGGGAACTGCATCTGCGCTCTCAGAATCGGTATCATTTGAAGTGGTTCCATCTGTGCGTCCGCTCATGCCGCCGCGTCCTCCTGCGTTGTCTCCTCCATCCATGCCGCCGCGCATTCCATCGGCTGCATTACCCATTTCGGATAAATCCATTTCTCCCATGCTGTCTGAATCAACAAAATCTAACGCACCGTTCATGCCGCTCGGCAGGTCGCCTGTGCCGCCGCCCATTTCGCTGGTGCCGGAAGACGCATAACGCCCTTCAATAAATGCAGTTGCTTTGTCCTCGGTTGTCATGGCAGCTACTTCCTCATCGCTGAGCGCGTTGCCGTCTGCATCAAACCAGGTCCAGCCGTCCGCGTAGTCGAGGTTGTCAAGATACCACTGCAGGTTCGAGGTGAACTCTGCAAGATAGAGATCAAGATATGTGCCATAGTAGCCGTTGGTCTCCGGATAAGCTTCCAGGTCATATTCAATGGTCAGCGCGATCGTGTCGTCAGTATCGCCATCCTCATTCAGGTCAAATCCGACCGCGGATTCTTCTACAGAAAGATTCTGCTCATTGATATACTCCATATAAGCTTCGGACAGGTATGCCGCCAGCTGCTCCTGGAAGGAAGAACCAAAATCATAGGTCGTGTCCATATAATACTCAAACGCCATCGCCATGTCGCCCTCATACAGAGAGGTAATCGCACTATACGCGACACAGCCCCATGCGCCGTCTGAGATTTCATAATCTGTGCCGTCGATGGTGACCGTAGTGGAATAGCTGCCGTCCTCCAGACGGTAGACGCCGACCGCGCCCGCTTCGATCTGATAATCATAGAAATCGGAATTGTTTGAGGTCGCCGCAAACATGGTCGCATGCGCGCCGCCGCCCGAACCGCCGGTGGAAACGAAATAATCCACATTGCCTGGCAGGTTGCCGAGCAGGATGTTGTACTTTACATAACGTGTCGCGGCCTTCTGGTCGGCCAGACAGGATGGAGCGTCGCCGGTGTAATAGGTGTTTCCATCCTCATCCGTTGCGGTGTCCTGCTTTCCGCGGTTGCCGCAGGCCACATTGATATAGCCTTCCGCCGCATAGGTTGTCGCCGCCGTGGAGTTGTTCGAAGAGCTGTATCCGGCTGCTCCTGTATTTAAAATGACCGGAGCCGTCGCCGCCGTGTAAGTCTGCCCGTTGGTGCTCACGATTTCTGCGTCGTAATCAATCACGAGGGAACCATTGACAGAAGTTGATCCGGACTCTGCGGCAGATTCTGCGGTTACATCCGCCACGCCGTCGCCGTCTGTATCAATGCCGGTTACATATGTGCCCGGTACGCAGACCGATACGCCCTGTTCATCCGGCAGCTCCGGGTAAGCGACCGCCGATACAATCGAGAGCACCCATGCGTCCGCGTTTTCCTGATAAGTCCAGGTCTGGTCTTCATTGTTTGCGAGATTCAAAGTGGTTTCAATATACTCCTGGTCAGAAACCGCGGTAGTCACGTCCGAATCGGTCGAAGTATCCGACGCCGCTTCGCCGGATTCCTCCGCACTGCCGGTCAGCGGCGCAGAAAGTCCCGAAAGACAAAGCGTGCCTGCCAGAAGGAAAGACAGCCATTTTTTCTTCATAGTGAAAATCTCCTTTCGATTTTATATACACAATCATACTATGAAAAGATTGAAAGTAAATTGAAAATATTAAAAAAGTGAATGACAAAAAATGACAATTTTGTTAGAATGAGAGAAGTGCTCAGACTCCTGCTGGAACGCAGACAAGACTTTTTCTTTAATGAAAAAAAGTTTCTTCAGTCTAAATATGTGGCTTGGATTCAATTTCATTTCAAGGAATTTCTGCTAAACTGATTCCGAAGAAATTGTCTGCAGTGGGCTGACAGGCAAGTCAGATGTTTTGGGAAAACCACAGGAGGAAATGTATGAAACTTCTATTAGTAGAGGATGAGCGTCGTATGGCAGAAGCAGTAGCGGAGGTTTTGCGCCAGGAGAACTACGACGTGGATGTCTGTTATGATGGGGAGAGCGGCCTGGACGCGATTTTGAGTGAAGTTTATGACGCAGTGATTCTGGATGTGATGCTGCCGAAGCTGGATGGCTTATCTGTGATCCATCAGGTGCGCCGGGAGAATGTTCGCACACCGGTGTTGATGCTGACGGCGAAGAGCGAATTGGAGGATAAGGTCAAAGGGCTGGATGCCGGAGCGGACGACTATCTGACAAAGCCTTTTATGGTGGAAGAGCTGCTGGCGCGGGTTCGTGCGCTTTGCCGCAGGAATATGCCTGCCGCAGACGGGAAGTTGCGAGTGGGAGATTTGACGCTGGATTCGGGTACGGCGATTCTTTCCTGTACACTTACCGGGCAGGGAATCCGATTAGGTGAGAAAGAATTGCATTTGATGGAATATCTGATCGCGAACCAGGGAACGATTGTGTCGCGGGAGAAGCTGGCTCTTAAGGTGTGGGGATATGAGAGCAGCGCAGAGTATAATAATGTGGAGGTTTACATTTCTTTCACCCGGAAAAAGCTGGCTTTTATTGGATCCAGGATGGAGATTAAAGCGGTACGTGGACTTGGATATGAGCTGCGGGGATGAAACAAATGTGAGGATATCGGCTGACGGAAAAATAAATATTTGGTACAGGTGTGGGACTGAGGAAGAGGAATGTTTCGAAAATCAAGAATAAAAATTGTCGCCCTTTTGATTGCGATTTTGCTTCTGACTCTGCTGGGGACGATAGCAGTCATTTATGGTGTCAGCTACCGTGAAATGAGTCAGGAAAACCGGGGGATGCTTGAGCTGTACGCAAGAGAATATCTGGAGAATGATGGATTGCCGGATAGTGGGCCATCAGAGGGCGAATCGCCGGAGGATGACATAGAGGCTTCGGCCATAGATTCGAACGCACAACGGAAGAGTGTCTGGGAAGATTCCTTTGACGCCTCTGAAATTGCATCGGGGGATTTGACGGAGACAGATGGCAGCTATGGAATTTCCCGTCGCCGTCTGGAGCTCTCCACCTTTTATTCGGTCGTATTTTCCGCAGACGGCAGTGCTCTCCAGGTGAATAACGATGACCCGTCTCAGATGTCGAATGAGGTGTTGACAGAACTGGCAAAGTCCTTTCTGGAAACCGGGAAATCCTATGGCATCTCCAGAAACATGATTTATCTGGTCTCAGGGGAGGATTACACGCTGGTTTCCATGATGGATAATACGGTGCTCGGTGAGAGTATTGTTACATTGCTTCGCTATACAGTGATTTTTGGCGCAGTTGCAGTTATCGTGGTGCTGATTCTGGCGATCGTCCTTTCAGGATGGATTATTCGGCCGCTGGAGCAGAACTACAGACGGCAGAATCAGTTTATCTCTGATGCGGGGCATGAACTGAAGACTCCGGTTTCTACGATCAGTACGAATGTGGAGCTTTTACAGAGGGAGATAGGGGAAAACCGATGGCTGGAGAATATTCGCTATGAAAACAGCAGGATGACGGAGATGGTTCGCAGCCTGTTGGATTTGTTGCGTGCGGAGAGCCTTGTACCGCAGGATGCGCTGCTGGAGCGTCTGGATCTTGGACGGGTGGTTACGGCAGGCACTCTGCCATTTGAGGCGCAGGCGTTTGAAGAAGGTTTTGAACTATCCAGTGAGATTGCGGAGAACGTGTTTATTATGGGTGAAGCTTCGCAGATTGAAAAGCTGATCTCAATTCTGGTTGATAACGCTTTTGCTCATACAAACCCATCCGGGCGGATTCTGGTATCAGTGGAAAGTTGGAAAGGTTCAGCTATTCTGACGGTTGCCAATGAAGGTGAGCCGATTCCAACGGAGTCCATGGACAAGATTTTTGACCGCTTTTCCCGCGTAGATTCCTCACGTACAGACGCCGGGAAAGACGGGGCAGTGCGGGCACATTATGGGTTGGGACTTTCGATCGCGAAAGCCATTGCCACATCGCACCGGGCAAGATTATCGGTGAGCTGTAGCGATGGAATGACGAAATTTACTGTGATTTTTCCATTAAAAGCAAAATGAAGAATTGCCTGTTTCCGGATGATAATGTTATGGCTGCCAGCATATATGATGCTACAATACACTACTAAATGTAACAAAAATGGGCTGTTGCACAAAAATATCCTCTTTACATCGTTACTGTGGCGTGTTAAACTCACAGATGAAATACTGGATGAAAAATGCATTTGTCCGCGGAAACAGGAAGGGAGCCGCGATGGATGACATCATATGTTGGAAATGGAGAGACGGAATGAGTAAAAATATACATACAGAAGCGGTGGATCAGCTTTTTGAGGCAGTGCTCTGCCTCAAAAATAAGGAAGAGTGTTACCGCTTTTTTGAGGATGTCTGCACGGTGAATGAGCTTCTGTCGATTGCGCAGAGGTTCGAAGTGGCGTGTATGCTCAAAGGCGGTCAGACATATCTGGAGATCGCGGAGAAGACTGGTGCTTCTACTGCGACTATCAGCCGCGTAAACCGTTCCCTGAATTATGGAAGCGACGGGTATGAGCTTGTATTTTCGAGGATAAAGGAGGATCCGCCTGCATAAGGGGAATAAGTGTCAGCCTACCGCATTGCGGGAACCGGCGCAGTCAGGAACAGGGGGCTTTTTCGGAGCTGTCGGACGGATCCGGTTTATTTTTTGCGGAAGCTTCGGCTGTTCCGAGTCCGTCAAGCATCTGTTCAATCACCTGCTTTTTGATGTAGATATCGAAACTTAGCATACAGATAAAGGAGAAAATCTGCAGTGTTTCGCGGTCTTCATCCGGGCAGTCTTCAAATGAATTGGAGGCAGTGTGCCAGGACTCCGTGATATCGCGGCAGATATTATTGACCCATTCCTTACTCAGCTCATAGGCTTCTGCGTAAATGCTTTCGATGGTGATGGAATCATCTGCCTCAAAAAAGCGTTCCGTGATCGGAGCCAGGATGGTCTGAATGTCGGTCAGCGGAAGGAAATCCTTTAAATAGTAGATAAAGATCAGAAGAAGCAGATGCTCTTTCGAATACCTTTTTTTCGTCGGATGTGGCAGAAGCTTTTTCTTTGTGTAGTTGTTGATCATGGTCTTGGTCAGAATCTTGTCATCCTGATAGCGGCGTGTACTGCCCAGGTGTTCGTCCATGAAAGTTGTGACCTGATCCATATACAGGTCAATGTCCGGCACTTCGCCCGGACGGATATGGGGTGTACTGGCTATGTTCCGTAAAATATCGGCCAGGAGTTTTGTGTTTGTCTGATTCATATTTTTACCTCATTTTTACAGGATAGAAAGGATTGTGTTATATTATATAGTTTTGAAAACCGGATTACAAGGAAAATATTGAATAATTGGAATGAAAATACCTGCAGAGAGGTGGAAGAATATGCGGGAGATGGAATTTAAGATGGAGCGGGAAGGGCTGGTGAAGCCAGGTGATCCCGTCCATGTGACGGAAGGGGTACTTCCCTTAAGCTGGTATTATACGATTGAGCCGGCAGTAGCAATGTCCGCGAATTATACGAACCGTGAACGCCTGAAAACACGGGATGGTGTAGTTACGGAAGTGCGGGCGGATGAGAGCGGATATACGGTTGTTGCCCGTTTTGAAGAATGAGAGATGATGCAATTGATTTCCGAACAGCAGGTTAGAGGCCTATGTTTCGGTTTTTAACTGTAAATAATAGAAAGAGGAATATAAAAATGAGCATTTATGATGCACTAAATCCCCAGCAGCAGGAGGCGGTTCGTCATTACGAGGGTCCGTTGCTGATCCTGGCCGGAGCGGGCTCTGGGAAAACCAGGGTGTTGACGCACCGTGTTGCCTGGCTGATTGAGGAGATGGGTGTGAATCCCTGGAATATTCTGGCGATTACGTTTACAAACAAAGCAGCAGGGGAGATGCGGGAGAGGGTCGATCGCATCCTGAACCGTTCAGAACCAGGTTCTGATATACAGATACAGACTGGGCAGCCAGGCCTGGAGACACGTTCTGGTATGGATTCCGGGCAGTATGGCGTTGCAGCGACGAATGGAACTGGCTCTGGTCTTTCCGGTGCAGTCTGGGTATCGACTTTTCACAGCACCTGTGTGCGTATCCTGCGCCGTTATATCGACCACATCGGTTACGACAGGCATTTTACGATATACGACAGTGACGACCAGAAAGCAGTGATTCGCGATGTATGCAAGCGCCTGAATGTTGACACGAAGACGTTTAAAGAGCGCTATTTTATGGGAATGATCTCTTCGGCAAAGGATGAGCTGATGAATCCGGAAGAGTACGAGGCGCAGGCGTTTGGACAGGATGATTTTAAAATGAAAATGGTATCCCGCGTCTATAAAGAATACCAGAAGCAGCTGCACGCGAGCAACGCGCTGGATTTTGACGATCTGATCTGTAAGACGGTAGAGCTGTTTTCTGAATGCCCGGAGATTCTGGAATCTTATCAGGAACGTTTTCGTTTTATCATGGTGGATGAATATCAGGACACCAACACGGCACAGTTTAAGCTGGTCAGCCAGCTTGCCTCCAAATACAGGAATCTCTGTGTGGTGGGTGATGACGACCAGTCGATATACCGCTTTCGGGGGGCAAATATTGGAAACATCCTGAATTTTGAGGAATTTTTCCCGGATGCAAAGGTAATCCGTCTGGAACAGAATTACCGGTCGACACAGAATATCCTGAATGCGGCCAACGAAGTCATTAAAAAGAATGTCGGCCGTAAAGAGAAGACGCTCTGGACGTCAAACGGCGAAGGGGCACAGATTCATTTTCGCCAGTTCCTGAATGGCTATCAGGAGGCAGAGTATGTCGCGGATCGGATCAGTACTTTTGTCTGTCAGGGCAGGGCTTCCTACAAAGATTTTGCGGTTCTTTACCGGACGAACGCGCAGTCGCGCATGTTTGAGGAAAAATTTTTGCTTGAAAACATTTCCTATAAAATCGTAGGCGGAATTAATTTCTATGCCAGAAAAGAGATCAAAGATGTGCTGGCTTACCTGAAAACGATTGATAACGCAGAGGATGACCTGGCTGTGCGCCGTATTATTAACGTACCGCGGCGCGGGATTGGCGCCACTTCGATTGCGCGTGTACAGGATTATGCGCTTGCGGAAGAGATCAGTTTTTATCGGGCACTTGGCGAAGCATCCCAGATTCCCGGGATTAGCAGAGGGCTGGCAAAGCTGGAGGAATTTGTGCAGATGATCCAGACTTTTCGCAGCAAAGCCGATTTCTATTCCGTCCGTGAACTGATCGAAGATGTCCTGGAGGTGACCGGCTACCGCAAGGAACTGGAGCTGGAAGGCGGCGAAGAGGCAAAGGAACGCGAGGAAAACATTGACGAGCTTTTAAACAAGGCTGCTGCCTACGACCAGAATGCGGCAGAACCATCCCTGGCCGGATTTCTGGAGGAAGTTGCGCTTGTGGCGGATATTGATGAAGTTTCCGGGGACAATGACCAGGTATTGATGATGACTCTGCACAGCGCAAAGGGACTGGAATTTCCAACTGTTTTCCTGGTAGGCATGGAGGATGGTCTCTTTCCGGGTTATATGAGTATTATGTCTGACGAACCGGCGGATCTGGAAGAAGAGCGGCGCCTTTGCTATGTGGGAATCACCCGGGCGCAAAAAGAACTCTATCTGACCGCCGCCAAACAGCGCATGACGCGTGGCGAGGTTCGTTTTAACCGTGTATCGCGTTTTATCGAAGACATTCCGCAGGAATTGCTTCAGACGGGCGGGCCTTCTGTCAGGACATCCGCGCGGCCTGCTGCCGGAAATTCTTCCTCAGATTCTTCCTCAAAAAGAGCGGATGAAAAAAATTCGTTTTCGGGAATTGAAACAGGCGCACAGGGAGTTCCATCTGATACAGATCCGAGCGAAGTACATCGTTCCCAGCGTGCCCGGAGCCTGAACCAGAACGCTTATCGGCAGGCGAAGGAAGCGTTTCAAAACCGCGCTTTCGCACCACAGCAATTTGAAGTGAAAAAATCAGATGGCCTGGCATATACCGTCGGCGACCGGGTAAAGCACATCAAATTTGGTGAGGGGACAGTCACGGCAATTGTTGAGGGAGGCCGTGACTACGAAGTCACCGTCGATTTCGACCGCGTAGGGACGAAAAAGATGTTCGCGGCCTTTGCGAAGCTTGTTAAAACAGGCGAATAAATGGTATTGTATAATGATTTTATAAAAAAACCTGTACGCAAAAATTTCTTATAGATAATTTTGTTCCTCTGTGATATACTATTCGGAGCAAAGATAATTGTGACTGTTCAGTACCTTCACAGTTACAGATCATTCATGGCCTGTATTCTTTCCGGTATGGGACGATATCCGGCAATCCGATTTTGCGGATTTCGGACTTCAGGAACTTAAAAACAATCTTTTGTAAAAAAGGCAGAATTTTGGTTCTGGTTTGTCCGGGTTAGGGCTGTGAGAAAATCAGAAAGGACGTGCGACGTATGACAAAGGTAGACGATCTGGTAGCGGCATTGAAAAAACATGATGAGGAAAAGAAAAAGAATACGGCATTGTGGATTTTCGCTATCATTGGTGCAGTGGCAGCGGTAGCGGGGATCGCTTATGCAGTATATCGCTATTTCACTCCGGATTATCTGGAAGATTTCGAGGATGATTTTGATGACGACTTCGATGATTTCTTCGAGGACGATGATTTTCCGGAAGCGAAAGAAGAGAAAGAGGACGCACCAGCAGAGAAAGAATCTGCGGATGACGCAGAGACAGAGCCGGAAGAAGCATCCGAGGAAGAGGCGGAGGCTGCAGAGGCATAAAAATCTTTACAATTCGGAAAGTCCTGAAGGACTGCAACAATTTCAGAAAATGAAAGTCATCGGGCAGATGCATCGCGCATCTGCCTGATTGGTTCTATGAACAGTTACCAAAAGTGAAACGCAGGGAGAAATATATACATGAAAAAAGGACAGATCATGGAGGGCGTGGTAGAGCGCGTCGACTTTCCAAACAAGGGAATCGTGCGGACAGAAGAGGGCACTGTGGTGGTGAAAAATGTCTTTCCAGGACAGACCATTCGCTTCGCGATATCCAAAAAAAGGAGCGGTCGTGCAGAGGGGCGTCTGCTGGAGGTATTGAAACCATCTGCATGGGAGAATCGTACACCCCTTTGCAGTCATTATCCTGCCTGCGGAGGGTGTACCTGGCAGAGTATGTCATATGAAAACCAGCTCACGCTGAAGAAGGAGCAGGTGAAGCGCCTGCTTTCGCCTGTGCTGCAGGCAGCACTTCAGTCAGGAAAGGGCTCTGCAGTCGATTCTATATTTGAAGGAATTTATCGCAGTCCGCAGGAATTTGCGTATCGCAATAAAATGGAATTTTCTTTTGGCGACGAATACAAAGATGGCCCGCTTACCCTGGGTCTGCACAGGCGCGGCAGCCACTACGATGTGCTGACCGCAGACGACTGTTGTCTGGTACATACGGACATGATAACAATTTTATGTGAGACACTTTCCTTCTTTCAGGCGAGGCAGATTCCGTATTACCATAAAATGACACATGAAGGAATCCTGCGCCATCTTTTGCTGCGCCGCGCGGAAAAAACAGGAGAAATTCTTGTTTGCCTGGTGACGGCAGGAGTAAATAGAACTCTGGAAAAAAACGAGGAAAATTTTGCGGAAATCCTGCAAAAATACGCGGCACAGATTCTGTCTCTGGAACAGGAATTAGAAGGCCATATTGTGGGGATCCTTCATATGCGGAACGATTCTTTTGCGGACAATGTACAGAGCGATGAGACGACTGTTTTATATGGTCAGGACTATTTTTATGAGACGCTGCTTGGCCTGCGTTTTAAGATTACGCCATTTTCCTTTTTCCAGACGAATTCTCTGGGGGCAGAGGTACTATATGGTGTGGCACGGCAGTATGTGACAGCAAGTGAGGACAATGACGCTGCCTCGAATAATACGCTGCCTTCGCCAAACGGGACAGATATACGAAATAGCTTCCTGTGGAATCCATCTCCCAAAGTGATTTTTGATCTTTACAGCGGAACAGGTACGATCGCGCAAATCCTCTCTCCGGTCGCCAGCAAAGTGATCGGTGTAGAGATTGTAGAGGAAGCCGTAGAAGCAGCCCGGGAAAACGCCAGAACGAATGGCCTTGATAATTGCACCTTCATTGCAGGCGACGTTCTGAAAGTCCTCGATGAGATCCCCGAACGACCGGATTTTATCGTCCTGGATCCGCCGCGTGACGGCATCCATCCGAAAGCACTGCAGAAAATCATTGCTTATGGCGCACCTTATATCCTTTATATTTCCTGCAAACCGACCAGCCTTGCGCGGGATCTGGAAATGCTGCTGGCGAACGGGTATCAGGCGGAGCGGATCAGCTGCGTAGATATGTTTCCTCAGACAGCGAACATCGAGACGGTTGTTGCTTTGTCCCAACGCAAGCCCGATGATTATATCGAAGTCGATTTGTATCTGGATGAGTTAGATGCCACCTCAGCCGAACTGAAAGCGACTTATGAAGAAATCAAGGATTATGTGCTGAAAGAATTTGGCATAAAGGTTTCAAGTTTATATATTTCTCAGATAAAGCGGAAGTGCGGCCTTGAAGTCGGTCCGAGTTATAATCATGCGAAGATCGATAACGCCAGAGTACCGCAGTGTCCGCCGGAAAAGGAGGAAGCAATCCGGGCTGCCCTGAAGCATTTTGCGATGATCAAAGAATAACAAGATGAAGGAGGATGAAAAATGCAGAGTTTGTATGAACGGATGGGTGGCACTTACACATTGGTCGAAGATGGGATGTATTATCCTGATCTGGTTCTTTCGGAAGGTCAAGAACCGCACTACGGCAAGTATGGCAGGATGCGGAAGACATTCCTGAAGGAACATCGGAGCGGTCTGTATTCTTCGCTGCTGCTGACCGGAAAGCTGACGACACATTTGAATGAGACTGACGATGCTGCTCATGAAAGGATGGAATTGCTGATCAGACAGATGGCTGAGCGGCAGCACATCGACGAGGCACTGAAAGCCCGCGATCAGATGGGCTGGGTCGGCGCGATGAATAACATCCGTAATGCTGCGGAAGAGATCGTGTTGTCGGAACTGATTTACGATTAAAAAGTTTTTATTGTGACAAGGGACTGCTGTAAGGCAGTTCCTTGTTGCTGCTGGGAACATTTTTCTTCCATTAGTAACACAAAAATGTCATGAATTCTTCATGGCATATCATTGAAATCTGAATCCGCATTGGATATAATATAAGATGCATTTTGACACTGTGAAACTCAGGACTCCGATGCAACGTGCCACCATGCAGAGAGAATGGAAAGGATGCTTTTTATGGGCGATCTTATAAAAAATGATGATAGAAATATGGAAAATACGGCACAGTCGGAAGATGCGTATCGTTCCATCCGGGGATATGTCGTTGACGCACAGCGGCAGGTGTATTCTGCTGTCAATTCTGCAATGGTAACTGCCTATTGGAATATTGGCAAGGCAATTTATGAAGTATGCGGGGAAAATGATCGTGCCACTTACGGTAAGCAGATTCTTCAATATGTTTCTGAGAGGCTTACGGCTGAATTCGGGAAGGGATACAGCATCCGTAATTTGAGAAATATGCGCAGGTTTTATCTGATGTTTCAGATTCGGCAGACAGTGTCTGCCGAATTGAGCTGGTCGCATTATCAGCTTTTAATGCGTGTTGAGGATGAAAACGCAAGAAATTTTTATGCGCAGGAAGCTGCAAAATCCGGCTGGAGTGTCCGTCAGCTTCAGCGACAGATAAATACGATGTACTATAACCGAATTCTGGCCAGCAAGGATAAGGATAGCGTTTCTGCGGAAATCCAGACTACTGTCCCAAAACCGGAATACGAAACAATCATCAAAGACCCGTATGTTTTGGAATTTCTCGACCTTCCGCAGAATGAGCATTTCTATGAATCGGATTTGGAACAGGCTCTCATTGACCACCTGCAGAAGTTCCTTCTGGAGCTTGGCAGAGGCTTTTCCTTCGTGGCAAGGCAGAAGCGTATTACCTTTGACGGGCGGCACTTTTATGTAGATCTCATTTTCTACAATTACATTTTGAAATGTTTTGTGTTGATTGATCTCAAAACAGAGGATTTGACGCATCAGGATATCGGCCAGATGCAGATGTATGTGAACTACTATACGCGGGAAATGATGAACGAAGGCGATAATCCGCCGATAGGGCTTCTCCTCTGTGCGGATAAGAGCGATACGCTTGTACGGTATACCCTGCCGGAAGATAATACACAGATTTATGCTGCTAAGTATATGGCGTATATGCCGACAGAAGAAGAACTTAAAAGGGAATTGAACCTTAATGAATTTGAAAAACTGTGTGATAAGTGAGAATGAATAATAGGTAGGAGCATCATTATGAGCAAAAACAACTTGCGGGAAACCGCAGAGGAAGAAGCACCGGCAGAATCAGCTGCGGCATCAGAGGCGGAAAACTATGTCCTGCTGCCGTTAGTGAACAGCGCATTTCAGCCCGGTCACTGCCTTGAAACCGTCAGGGCGATGAAGGATGAGCATGAGCGCAACATTGCGATGGGAGAATATTACTATTTCAGCGGACAGCCGGAGGAAGCTGCAAAGGCGATGGAGCCGTATCTGGCAAGCTCGGACACCGTTTTAAGGCTCTCCGCCTGCCTTGTGTATGCCTACGCAAATCTCGCAACGGACAAGATTTATCTCGCCCGCCATGCGCTGGCGGAAATGGAGAAGACATTTGCTGGTGTCAACAAAGATGAGGATTCCCTGCCGGAGCTGCGGGCAATGTCGACGTTTGTCTCTTCTACGGCGGCGGTTCTTCTGCATATGCCGCTAAAGAATGAGACGGCTTTTTCAGCGGAAAATCTGATGCTCCTGCCGTCAGGGCTGCGGTTTTTCTCCTGCTATGTGCAGGCGCATTACGCCTACCTGCAGGGGGACTACGGCAGGAGCATTGGGATTGTGGAAACTTCTCTCTCATTCATGCCAAAACTCTATCCTATCCCCACCATTTATCTCAGGCTGGTGGCTGTCATGGATTATATGTCGCTTAAAAATACCGAAAAGGCAAAGGAGCAGATGCTGCAGGCGTGGGAGCTTGCAAGAACGGACGGACTGATTGAGGCGTTTGGCGAGCATCATGGTTTGCTTGGTGGTGTTCTGGAAGCAACACTCAAAAAAGACTGGCCAAAGGATTTCAAGCGGATTATCAATATTACATACAGCTTTTCAGCCGGTTGGAGGAAGATTCACAACCCCGATACCGGGCATGATGTGGCGGATAACCTGACCACTACGGAATTTGCTATTGCCATGCTGGCGGCGCACGGCTGGACAAATCAGGAGATCGGAGATCACATGGGAATCAAGCCGAATACGGTAAAATGGTACATTTCCATCATCTTGGATAAGCTCGACGTTGAAGGACGGGATGACCTGGCAAAATATATGCTTCGATAAAACGGTTCAACGAATTTGTTTTATAATCAACCTGCCCTTAAAGCAGTGCCGTGTCCGTGAATTTTTGCGGATCAGGTGCTGCTTTATTCATTTTCCATACTTTTTTGACCCAAAACGGAAGGTGTCAGGAGGGAAAACGGATGCTATAATTTTATGCATAAGAGAAAAATACGAGATGTTATAGCTTTAACCTTGGATTTTGAAGCATATGGTAAACAGGCTAAAAGAAGAAAAAATCATTTTCCATACTTTTTGGCCTCAAAACGGAAGGTGTCAAAGCCAAAAGTGGATGTTACAATTACGGTATCAGGAGAAACTGGTGTGATGCACTTCCAATCATGTATTTAGACATGATCAACAGGATCACGGAAGGAAAAAAGTATTCGTGACAGCCGGAAAGGAAGGTGCAGATGGAAAAGAAAACGAGACACTACGAATTTGAGGGTGCGATATTTGACATCCCAATGTTTTATGACGAGCGGATGGGCAGGTATATTGAAGAATACCGGAATTTTAATGAGAACCCGGCGTGGACGGCAGATGGATATCCTATCACTCATTCCGTTGAAGATGCCTGTCCATGGGGTGAATGGGACAATCCAAGTCGTTGCAATGACTGCGGTTCCTGCCGATTTTATAGTCCCATAGGCGCACATACCCGGATTGGCGTGTGCAAACAGGAAAAACGGATGAGGGATAACAAAAAATGTAGTCAGGAAGAAAAACAGAACTAAATTTATGAAATGTTAACAGAAATGGAGTTGACAATATGAAATTCACCGCTATAATTTCGACAGACAGACAGGCAGACAGACAGACAGGATAATCCTGTCCGCTTTTGCTGCTCAAAAAAGAATAGCGCAATTATTCAAGGCGTGTTTCGCCCGTGGTATTTCCATGGACGTGACGCGCCTTTTTGCGTTGCTGTAAATTCAGGAGAGTATGCCGGTGGGGCTGCATCCATAAGGGATGGCACATGCCAGCATCTGCACAGATACGGAAGAATCCAAAGCGGCACATTCCCATCCGGTCTTCTTGATACAAGGGATGAAACAGGCCGCAGGTGGGAGAAATCCTTTTGCTGCGGGCAGGAGGGAGGTGCAGATGGAAAAGAAGTCAAGGCATTACGAGTTTGAAGGCGCGGTCCTTGATATGCCGATGTTCTATGATGAATTGGCAGGACGGTATATCGAGGAGTACAGGAATTTTAATGAAGAACCGGCATGGACGGCAGAAGGCTGCCCGATCATGCACTCGGTTGAGGATGCTTGTCCATATGGAGAATGGGATGAGCCGAGCCGCTGCAATACCTGCGGCGAATGTACGTTTTTTAAATTCATTGCCCAGCATTTTCTGCTCGGCGTGTGCAGGCAGAAGAAACAGCTCTGGGCAAATAAAGTTAAGATCGAAAGGGGGAGTAATACGTGAAAAAGAAATTTCTTTCGTTGGTGTTAATATTATCAATGCTTATGTCCTTTGTGATACCAGTAACTGTTGCGGCTGCAGATGAGCATGTGCATAATTTGGTACATTATGACGAGGAAGCGTCAACCTGTCTTACAAATGGGCATATAGAAGTTTGGTATTGTGCAGATTGCAATTCGCGTTATACAGATGCTGCAGCTACAAATAAAATTACTGCAAGGGATATGATGTTACCTTTAGATCCAAATAATCATGTAAATGAACCGACGTTAACAGGATCTTTGACGGCTACATGTACAACGGATGGATACAATAACTATAGGTATAATAATTGCTGCGGAGCCACTTACACAGAGACGGTTTCTGCGACAGGTCACAGTTGGGATGAAGGTGTTGTCACAAAAGAAGCAACTGGTATGAGTGAGGGAGAAATAACCTACACTTGCACAGTGTGTGATGCGAAAAAAACAGAATCAATCCCGGCAATAACCTACACGATTGAGTGGGTCGATGACGACGGCACGGTTCTGGAAACCGA
>JAJBUL010000290.1 GCA_020860365.1 Clostridiales bacterium
TCCCCGCCTTCTTTGTGGCCGGGCCGCGAATTACGGAAGTATCATTATCCCTGTTCTGTGTCATCGCCCCGCCGGTTGCAGTCCGGCATTTCCTGTCAGCATAATCGCTCCGTTGATATCACAACATCGTGGCGTGCTCTTGATCAGGCTGTCCAAAACAGTTTCATACCTGAAGAATGTATATGCAGTTGTCAAAGTTCAGATTGCCCGGGGAGCTGCTCTTTGGAGCAGCTCCCCGGCTGATGGTTATAGTTTATCAGGGGGCAGATCATCTCTGAATCCCATCAAAATAGGATTTTTACGAAAAAAATCCTAATATTTTAGGAATTTTGAGATGAAAATCCCTGCAGCATCGCTGTTATGCTCAGGAATGCAATCTGTTTTGTGCTATCGTCCAATGTAGAGAACAAATCTGAAATTTCTTTTATGCGAGGATCTATGGAATTTCCTTCCCGGAAACGTGCCGGAGCAAGTGTATCCGGTGTCGTCTGAAGTGTATCCGCGATGTCGTAGAATGTCTGAATCCCCATTTCATGGTTGCCGCATTCATAACTGGAGATGACCCTATTGGTAACCGTACCGCCCAGTTCTTCCGCAAATTCTGATTGCGTCATATGCAGTTCTTTCCGCCGTGCCCGGATATTTTCTCCGGTAAGTTCAAGGTCAGATTTCCATCCGATGCTTCCCAATAAGATCACCCCCTTTTTGCTGAATTTATATTTGAATAAAAAAGCCGGAACAAAATGCATGGATACTGCAGATCATCTTCCCTGCAGACATATAAAATGTCCCGGAAGATGCCATACCGCTGTATCATCCATTCCGCTCCGGCTGTTGCTCGTGTACATTGAATCCGGCAATGCTCGCTTAGCAGATATTCTGTTGAAAGTAATTTGTTTTCCCGGTTATACCCGTAGGATGGAAGTATACCGCTAAAATGCGGTATCCCGTTCCGTTAACTCGTCCACATCCATAAAAATAATCTTACGGACCGATTTCCCATATAACGCCTCCGTATATTCGCAGGCAGTCATCGTATCTCTCAAACTGCTGGATTTCACAAGGCCAACCGGCTGGCCGCCGCACATTTTCCCGGACTACCGTTCTGAAAAAAAGATGAACTAAAGTTCAAATTCTCTCTTGACAATTCTTCTGCCCTATGATATTCTTTGAACAACAGTTCACAAACATCTGTTCTGATAATACATGAACCAGAGTTCACTGTCAAGTAGCAAATTAAATTTTTTCAGCTGCCGGACGCGGCGCAAAGAAAAAAAGCACCTGAAATTCCTGTGGGGGATGCTGATGACATAATCCCTTTTGCAGCATCAACCAACAAACAGGTCTTTCTGATGAACACACAAAATCCCACAAGGAGGCTACGAAAAATGGAAGCAAAAACAATGAACACCGCTCAGGCGGAAAAAGAACAATTCATCCTGGACCCTGACCACAGAGCCGAAGCTGCGGCTTCCCTCGGTCCGAATGCAACAAACGGAGACAAGCTCAAGGCTCTGCGGCTGGCGCAGAACATGACTTACACCGAGCTCTCCCGCCGCTCCGGTATGACTACCCGTGCGATCCGTTACATGGAAGACAACGAACGCAACATGGGCGTGGAGGCAATTCAGAAGCTGTCTGCTGCGCTCGGCGTTACGACAGATTATTTCATGGATGATGAGGTTTTCCAGCAGGAATTGAAAGACGAAGAGTTTTACAGACAGGTCCGTGCGAAATACGGCTCCAGAGGAGTTGCCCAGGCGAAGAAAATCAAACAGCAGACTGCCGCCCTTTTCGCCGGCGGGGATCTGTCCGAGCATGACCGGCTCGCCTTTATCGAAGAAATGGAGCAGGTCTTCATGGAATTGAAAGAGGAAGCTAAGGAAAAGTACAACTCGCACAAGAATGGGAAATGATGGCGTGGTATCAAATAGGAAATTCCCAATGCTGTTCCGGAAGGGAGGAACGCGGTTATGGGTAGAGGACAGACAGGAGGAGTCCCGAATGGATAAGGAAAAGACATATCTCGCCATAGATTTGAAATCTTATTTCGCTTCATGCGAAGCTGCAGACCGGCATTTGGATCCATTGACAACGAACCTGGTCGTTGCTGATGAGTCGCGCACGGAAAAGACCATTTGCCTCGCTGTTTCCCCGTCCCTGAAAGCATATGGGATCTCCGGGAGGGCAAGGCTTTTTGAAGTGATCCAGAGGGTAAAAGAGGTCAACGCGGCCAGGATCCTGAAAGCCCCAAACCATGAATTTACATCCTCATCATTTGACGCCGAGGCGCTTGCGACGGACCCGGGGCTTAAGCTTTCCTATATCGTCGCCCCGCCCCGGATGTCCCGGTATGTGGAGACCTCCGCGCAGATATACAGCATATATTTGAAGTACGTCGCGCCGGAGGATATTTTTGCTTACAGTATTGACGAAGTGTTCATTGATGTCACGGCCTACCTGCATACCTACGGCATGACGGCACATGAGATGGCGATGACCATGATACGGGAGGTCCTTTACGCCACGGGCATCACGGCTACCTGCGGCATCGGCACCAATCTTTATCTGGCAAAGATCGCCATGGATATCGTGGCCAAGCATGTCCCTGCCGATAAAGACGGGGTCCGGATCGCGGAGCTGGATGAGTATTCCTACCGAGCCAAACTCTGGTGCCATAAACCTCTCACCGATTTCTGGAGGCTGGGCAGGGCAACGGCAGGGAAACTGGAAAAGCACTATCTGTTTACCATGGGCGATGTGGCCCGGGAGAGCCTTGTCAATCCGCAGTGGTTTTATAAAACCTTCGGCATTGACGCGGAGATCCTCATGGAACACGCATGGGGGATAGAGCCGGTGGCGATGGAGAATATCAAAAACTATAAGACGGATAACCGCAGTATTTCTGAAGGGCAGGTCCTCTCTACACCGTATTCTTATGAAAAAGCGCGGATCATCGTCCGGGAGATGGCGGACGGCCTGGCACTGCAGCTGGTTAACAAGGGTCTTGTCACCGACAGCCTGACACTCGACATCGGGTATGACAGGGAAAATGTGGATGCAGGGAATTATGGAGGTGCGGTGAAGTCAGACTATTATGGGCGGCTCGTGCCGAAAC
>JAJBUL010000223.1 GCA_020860365.1 Clostridiales bacterium
TTCCCGCCTACATTTGATATAGGCCTCTCCCATGAGTAGTTTTCTTCATTATATCGTGATTTCATAACGATCCAATTCGTCACTCGTCAAATACATGCCAGCATGCATTTTCCTCGTTTGCACTCATTATATCAATCACGGACAGCCGCTTCAATCTGTAAATTTAAAATTATGTAAGAGCAGCCAGAAAGCTGCTCCCCGGCGTCGCAAATCAATGCCGGTACGGGCATACTGGTTCCTCGTCAGAACCGTCTCCCTCATCTTCCTCATACTCATCATTGAGGTAATCATCTGCTTCGGCATCATCGTCGTCAGTGATATACTCATCATCCGGATCTGTCTGATCTGCTTCCTTTTTCCTGTCTTTCAGTCTGGTATAAGCGAAGTATCCGCCGATACCGCCCAGCACCAGAAGTAAAAGAACTAGCGGCCACATATTCCGCGCGGAACTTTCCTCTGTTTCGGCATCTGCCTCATCGGTGTCTGATGCTTCTGTATCTGTAGCATCCGTTTCGGCATCCTCCTCCGTATCAGCCGTTGAATCGTCTGTGCCATCAGATTCCTCTGCATCTTCTGTCTCTGAGAGAAGCATTTCATATTCCTCTACATCCTCCTCATCCATCAGTGCAAGCAGGTCTTCCTCATCCACCTGGTTTAGGAAGTGGACGGTGCTTTCACCATCGTCGTCCCGGTCGATGATGATATAGAAGTAGTTCCCGCTTTTGGTAACGACTGTGATGAACTGTTTGCCGGATTCTGAATCGGTTCCGATGTCATCCACCAAAGTCAGGTTGCCATCAGGAGTGAGAGCGGAGGTGCTGTTATCTTCCTCCGTACTGTCGTCACTGTCACCGGTGTCCGCATCCGTGTCTTCTGAGGCTGATTCCGCCGTATCACTCTCCGCATCTGCCGATTCATCCTCTGCAATTTCCGTGGTTTCCTCCGCGTTAATATCACTTTCGACATAAGCGTATGCCGGGGCAGCAAATGTCCCAAAAGCAAGCGTCGCCGCCAGCATTGCCGTAATGATCTTATTCCTCATATCCGTTGTCCTCCGTTTCTGTTCCTGAATGATTGAATGCCTCCTGGATCGGGGCTGTTTCCGGCAGGTTATTTTTCACCATGGACAGAAGCTTTGCCAGCTCATCCGGTGCCAGACGGTAGGTGCGGGTGACATCACAGATCTCCGTATCCTCCTGTTCCCGGTAGCGTGCCTCCAGTTCTTTCGTCCTGGTTTCCCATTCCTGCCATTTGGCGCGGGCTTTCTCCACCTCCGCGCCGAGTTTCTTTAATTTTGCGCTCATAGTGACCTCCTTTCTACTGTCAAATATCTGTTTGAAATACAGGGAAATGAAAGGTGCTTTCCTGTTTCACTACAATCTTTTCTACGTCAGTTTTTCCCCTATACATACCATGCAAGTGTCCTTATCAAAAATTTATGATAAGCGTCCGAAACAATAAAAATGCTGTTGGTAATACGAAGTAGTCATGTCAGTCACCTGCACCGGCGAACCGGCATGGATGATTTTCCCGTCTCCAAGGTAGATCGCGACATGGCTCGCGCCGCTAGTGCTGTACGTCCCCTGGAAGAAGACCAGGTCTCCCGGCTGTGCCTCCGAAGCGGAGATTGTGGTACAGATACTGAGCAGGCCGTTGCAGTCACATCTTCCGACATCCCATCCTGCACCGCAGTTATTGATGCAGTAGGAGACAAAACCGGAACAGTCAAAGCCGCTCGGGCTGTCACCTCCCCACACATACGGTACGCCCAGGTACTGGTAGGCTTTCTGGATCAGGAGTGCTGCGTTCCCAGTCGCATCAACATCACTGCCGTAAATACTGCCCTCCCCGGTATCCAGGTAAAAGTACGGGTTCAGCTCTGTGCCGTCATAGGAATAGGAGATAGAAAGAGTGCCGGAGCTCCCGACCTCCGCGATCTCCTGCCCCAGCGTGACCTCATCACCGGCAGAGACACTGATTCCTGTCAGTCCGGAGAGTGTGACGATGCTCCCATTGCCATCACTTAACGATACTTTTCCCCTTGCTGCTGATTTCACTGTCCCGTCCATGACAGATAAAACGGTTGTCCCTTCCGCAGCACCCACATCCAGGGTATCCGCTTCTGAGACAGAAGTGCCGCTGCAGCGCCATCCGTAAGTCCCGGTGATGGACAGATGCCAGTTGTAATCCAGCGGGGATCTGAAAAACACCCGGTTCCCGCCTGTCTGCAGGTAGATGGCATAAAGTCCGGCCTCGTCCTCATCCATCCGGGCAGCCACGACCTCCTCCAGGTCAGTCGTAGTAAGGGTCACCTCGCAGACATCGACGGTTTCCGTAATAGTGACTTCGACCTCTTCCCCATCCCCTCCGGCATAGTAAGCGTCCCATGTCTGGTGGCCATGGGCAAGCGCTGCTTCGTGGGAATCATAGTACACATCGAAATCCACGCCATTGGCATTCAGGTTCCCGGTATCCTCCACGGTATAGAGGACGCCATTCATAATAACCTGCGTCCCAATCGGGACGATGGGGTCGCTGGCATCCACGGCAAGTGTATGGCTGGCGGTAGGGTAAACCCCGGAAGCCGTCGTCCCGCCGGCCCATTTGCCGCAGCAGATGGAACAGCTGCAGTAGGCGCTTGTCACCACCTCGCCGATATAATCACCGGCCTGCACCGTCTTTGTCTCGGTGCGTGTCTCCCCGGCTTCTGTCACATCCAGGCTGTACTGCAGGGCAAACAGCTCCTCCAGCTCGGATTTCACCTGCCGGAACGTGAAATCACCGTATTTTGCAGAAAGGTAGCTTGTGAGCACCACCGGGTCATGGCCGATTTCTGACAGGCTGTAGCTGTATTCGTCGCTCCCGGAATGAGTGGATTCCGTCCGGTTGATCTTCTTCTGCAGCTGCGCCTCCAGCTTTGTATAATAAGCGTCTGCTTTCGTGAGTGCCGTGTCCTCCGACTGCCAGGAAGTCAGTGAGACGATGGAAAAAGCCCCGCCGCCAACAAGTGAACCTGTATGGAACTGCAGGAGAATTAAGACCACCAAAAGGCAGCAACCGAGCGCGGATTTACATAAGTATTTCTTTTACGTGATTTGTTCCGTGAGGTTGGA
>JAJBUL010000229.1:0-1268 GCA_020860365.1 Clostridiales bacterium
TGGTTGCCAGAGAGGATACGGATGATTTGGAGTGGAGTGATCTGGTTGGAAAAGCCGTGTTAGGAGGGCGTGCGGGTGGCAGGCCGGAAATGGTATTTGAGTATATTCTGAAAGAGAATGGGATTGATCCTTCGGAAGTAAATATTAACCAGTCCATTGATTTTGGTTCTACCGCGGCGGCGTTTTCCGGCGGCCAGGGCGACTATACGATTGAGTTTGAGCCGAGTGCGACTGCGCTGGAGCAGGAGGACGTCGGCTATGTGGTGGAGTCGCTTGGAACGGCGTCTGGCTATGTGCCTTACACGGCCTATTGCGCGAAAGAAAGTTACCTTGAGGAGCATCCGGAGATCGTTCAGGCCTTTACGGATGCCCTGCAAAAGGGCATGGACTATGTGAATTCTCATACGCCGGAAGAGATCGCAGCGGTTATTGCGCCGCAATTTCCAGAGAATGACGAGGAGACGATTGCGACGATTGTGAAGCGCTATTATGAGCAGGATACCTGGAAAGAGGATCTGATTTTTGAGGAGGAAAGCTTTGAACTTTTGCAGGATATCCTTGCAAGCGCTGGCGAACTTGAGGAGCGTGTGCCGTATGAAGAACTGGTTACTACCGAATTTGCCGAAGCAGCGGTGCAATAATTGTAATTTTTGCTCGCGGTAAGATGGCAGAGTGCCGCCGCTGGCCGTTTAAATGCAAACGACCGCGCAGGCAGCTTTCGCTTATGCTTTGCGCGGTCGCCACAGTCAGGCAGGGAGTTCCGGCGGGCGACGCCCTGCTCGATTCAAGTCAGCAGAATTCTGCTTTAAAAGAAGGGTTTGTCAATTTCCCGCAGCAGCTGGATGCGCAGAGAATCCAGCTCGAGGCCGCCCTGGGAGAAGTAAAATTTCAGATAATGCATTTTTCCACGCACTTCTTTTTCCCGGGAAAGTTCGGATTTCTCTGATTCTCCGTGCCAGGTATAAACGTTCAGAACCGTATTGTCTAGGCTTAAGGTCGCGGACATCTGCGCCAGCTCACTGCCGTGTGACGCGGCGGTCAGGGAGAAGCGGTATTCGCCTTCCCGTAAAAAGTCTGCCGCGATCATAAAGGAGCTGCCTGCTTCAGGCAGACGGCCGTTTAGCGGGATGGTTGTGTCGTTTTCAATCGGATAATATTCCATTTCCTGTTCGTCTAAAAGATTCAGACCGTCTGGCAGATAGACCTGCCGAAACTCATGGTAGGTGCCGAGCCGCCGCTGGATGGGGCGGGAGGAGAAAAGCTATCGT
>JAJBUL010000229.1:1278-9192 GCA_020860365.1 Clostridiales bacterium
CGATCAGGAAGCGGCAGATATTTGCGGCATTGCGCACAAGCTCCGCGCGGGTCAGGGGGCCGTCTTTTAAAGCCTGCGGCTGTGTATCCTGGAAGGTGAGCGCGTCCTGGGTCACCATGTAGACGTCGTTCTGGGCGCGCACCATGGCAGCGAGGTTGTCCCGGGTGGGCGGGCAGCCCTCGTCGTTGATCTGAGCCCACCAGTCGGTCATCACCATGCCCTGATATTCCCACTCACCACGCAAAATCGAGGTGTTCAGGTCGTAGCTGCTGCCGGTCCAGATTCCGTTTACCGGTCCATAGGTGGTCATGATAGTACGGGTGTGTCCGCAGCGTACGCCCATCTCGAATGGCTTCAGGTAGATTTCGCGCAGTGCACGTGCGGAAATGACACCATTGACGTGGTGGCGGCAGTACTCCTGGCTGTTTGCACAAAAATGCTTCATCGTGCCGCTGATTGCGTAGCGATCCATACCGGTGACCTGCGCCTGTGCCATGCGTCCGGTTAAATACGGATCTTCGGAATGGTATTCGAAATTGCGGCCATTCAGAGGGCTGCGGTGGATGTTGATGCCAGGACCGAGGAGGGAGTCGATCTTGTTGGCGTACAGCTCCAGTCCTTCCATGGCAAACAGCTCTGTGACCAGCGCGGGAGCAAAGGTGCAGGCAAGCAGCGTACCGTTCGGAAGGCTAAAAGCACTGGTGCCGCAGTCCATGCGGATACCGGAGGGTCCGTCTGAGCAGCAGGCGACGGGGATGCCGAAGCTCTTCAGTGACTCCGTCGCCCCGCCGAAGGCCGCGGCGGTACCCGGCGTCACCTTCGGGCTGCACATGCCCTCCCCGCGCACCATCGCCATCAGATCTTCATCGGAAAGCTGAGCGAGGAAGGTTTCCATTGATACGTTCCCATCCATGACATCGACGAGGCGAAAGCCTTTGTCTCCCGTATAGGACAGGCAGTCCGGCAGATGCTCAAGCCGCCGTTCGGCAGGAGAAATGGTGCGCAGCGGCACAGATTCGTAAGAAAGGGTGAGCGGCGCCTGTGGCTCAATCTCTGCCGATGGGTTTACCTCGCTTGCAGCCAGTGTGTTTTCCGGGATGGTTCCGGAGATCGTCTTACAATTTTTGAAACCATTTACGGAGATATTTTGGGACACTGGCCGGAAACGCGTGAATGCTTCCACCGGCGCGAGCGCCTCCTGGCATTGCTTCGTCACGATTGTCTCTGGCAGTGTGAAGCTTCCGGCAACTGTAGCGCTCCGGACATCTGTGCCCGCATAGATAAAATAGGTGCCTTCTTCCAGTACATAGCAATTCCGGTGGCCGGTCGCGCCGCTGTCATCAAAGGATGCGAGCTCAGAGAGCGGGATTTCCAGCGTAAGTGTCTCTGATTCGCCGGGAGCGAGTTCTTTTGTTTTTTTAAATGCGCAGAGATTGCGCAGAGGTTTGCCAAGCGTTCCCTGCGGAGGGCAGCAATAAACCTGCACGACCTCCTTGCCGGGACGGGAACCGGTATTTTTAACCGTGGAGGTTACAGTCAGGTGTGCGTCCTGCTCAGGTGCAGACGCAGTAAGGCATCCTGTATGTTCGGAGACGAAATTTCCCGCTTCCGAATCAGTGGAAAACATGTCTTTCAGCGTGTTTGAATGCATATGGACAGAACTATCGGTCTCAAACGTTGTGTAAGAAAGCCCAAACCCAAACGGATACATCACCGCTTCCGGCGCGAAGGTCTCGAAGTAGCGATAGCCGACGTAAATGTCTTCCTGATAATAGTTGGTTGTCTTGGAACCGAAATTCCGTGTGGAGGGATAATCTGCCAGCTCTTTTGCGATCGTGTCAGCGAGCTTTCCACTCGGAGAAACAGATCCGCAGAGGACGTCTGCGACGCCGCAGCCGCCTTCCATGCCGCCCTGCCACGCGTAGAGAACCGCGCCGGGGCAGATTTCCTCGACCCAGTTCATGGAAATGATGTTTCCGGTATTCAGAACGACCGCAGAGCGTGGAAATGCGGCGCAGACCTTTCGCAGCAGATCCATTTCCTGATCAGAGAGGTAATAGCTGCCTTTTTGCGCGGAATTATCCCGATCTTCGCCGGCGGTGCGGCCTAGCACAATTATGGCAGCGCTTGCGTGGGCGGCGGCTTCCTGCACCAGGGCATCCGTAAGCGGCATCTCCTCCTGGCACCAGGGCTCCTGTCCCCATCCATTTCCTTTGCCAAACGGATGCTCTTTGGTCCAGGCCTGGTAGACTGCCAGCAGTGGCTCATAGATCCGGATATTCTTTTCTTCATATTCGCGCAGCCCGTCCAGAATCGAGCGAACGTAGGGAACGTTCACCATGCCGCCCGAACCGGTACCGCTCTTGTAATAGTCCAGCTGGATCCGCCCGAAAACCGCGACGGTATCGCCCGGTACGAGTGGAAGTGAGTGATTTTCATTGCGCAGAAGTACGCAGCCCTCCGCGACCGTCTGCCGCGCAAGGGAACTGTATTCTTTCCAGTCAAGTGTGTAGGAATTCATGTGAGGTCTCCTTTTTGTATTATATTTTTCTGTGATCCTGTAAGATGTCTGATTCGTTCCCATCCAGGGAGGGTCTTCCTGTTTGCTGTGAAGACGACGGGAAAGTGTAAATTGTATTGGAAAAAGCGGCCTCTTTACGTTTCATCCGACGCGGAGACACCGGTTTTCACCGGAATACCGTTTACTTCCACAGAATCATCTGCCGGTATCACAAAGCACAGCCTTCCGTCGATCACCTTTGTCTCGATCAGATCTGCACATTCTGGTTTTACTGAGATCACGATGTCGGGCGTTTTGATCTCAAATTTTCTGGTGTTGGCGACATTCGTCACATAGAGCTCGGCCTGTGTGCTGCCCGACGCCTGTTCAAATTCTTCGTCAAAGTGTTCGAGCGTCTCATCATCCGCGCCGCTTTGGGCGAGGAGACGTTTGACGTCGCCTTTGTCAAGCAGCACCGGGTTGGGATCGTCTTTGTGCTCCTCCAGCAGCTCGTTGAGCGAGGCGTGAATGTTTTTCACTGTTTCATAGGTGCAGGAATCGCTCAGTGTATCCGCGACCAGTGTGTTGAACGTGTCCTTCTGCGATCCTGCGGAGAGTGGCAGTTCACAGCCGAGCAGCTCCCGCGCAAAGCCAGCGTTCAGCTCGTCCGGATTTTTTGAGTAGTAGAGCAGGCTGTGAATGTCCGTGTTGCGATCTGTGAAGGCCGGAAACAAAAAACCAGTAACCGGCGGCTCGACGAACCAGTCACGGATGCGTTCACTGATCGTGTTGGTGTCTTCATGGTAGCACAATCCCGGCTTTGACAGATTGACCGGGCAGATGGAGCAGAGTAGAAATTCATACACATACTCCGAGGCGTCGATCTGTTCAATTCCATCCGTCCCCCTTTTGGGGATATCATAGGCACAGTGGATCAGGACAATGTAATAATTTTCCGGATACAGAAAGGTCTCGATTACTTTATCATAAAAGGCGTCGAGCAGGTCATCGTCTTTTAGCTGGCTGGCACGGAGCTTCATCAGATACTCCTGCGCTCCGCCCCCTGCCTCCTGCTCCAGCGGGATTTCCATATCAAGCAGATTTCGCCCGATTGAGCCGGAGAGCGTTTTCTTGAAAATATCGAAATATTTGAACATTTCTTCCTCCGGCAGGGAGAGAAATGCTTCCTTTAGTTTTGCTTTTTTGGTCTTTTCTGCATCCACATAGCAGCCGCACACCCGGGTGACAGGTGTACGATCCGGATGAAACAGACGCTTTAGTTCAGCGACTTCCTTCTTATTCATATGTAGTCTCCTCGTATAATAAGTTCAGAGCAGGTATCTTTCATGCACGATTATATGCAAAAGCCTTTGAATGAACAGTCTCTTGGGTATGTAAGTATGCCACGAGTCTGTCCATAGAAGATGCCTCTACGTAAAAAGTACCTGTCCAAGCAGCGGCACCCCCCAGGTATTGATGACGTACAGCAGCATCAGATGTACCGGATAGAACCAGTAGAAAAAGTATTTGAGTGAAATGCCGCGTTTCCCATTGTAGAACCAGATTGGGATAAAGGCAAGTGGAGCCGGAAGCTCCCAGGCAATCGCTGCCGCGCCGCTGATACACTGATATAGTCTCGCCTGGCGGGTCAGGTACAGCACCGCGATCAGGAAAATACCCTTATAATTATAGTCCGTGTCAATCTTTAAAGCCACGAACATGCCAAGCGCGATCGGAAGAACCGAGAGCAGGATGGGACGTTTGCCGTCATCTGTAATCCAGCGGATGCCCATCAGAACGAGCAGCCCGATCAGCAGGGTGAAATAGACATTCTGCTTATCCGGGTAGAACCAACTGCCCTTCAGCGCGATGTCAAACGGAATCTCCGAGATCAGGGCGAACACAAAGAGGCGACAAGCGTATTTGCGTGGATTTCGTGTGTGTACAAAGCCTTCCACCAGCAGAAAACAGAAAATCGGAAACGCCAGTCTCCCAATGTCGCGGGAAAGGTTGTAACCGCGAATCCAGGCGTTCCGCAGAGCGGTATTCGATGCGGAGGAGGAAAGCGCGGTGAGTGAGCGGATCACGGTCGCACCGGTGTGGTCGATGAACATGGTAATGATGGCAATCAGCTTCAGCGTGCTGCCGGAGAGACCGAATGATTTTGTTTTATCTGTCATGAGAAATACTCCTTTTTCATGCTCCTTTGTCCGACAAAAACTGCAGGAATAAAAAGGAGCGAAATCAGCATACTTGTTTTCGGGTTATTTGTCAAGAAAAGGAAAGAATTTCTAATTGACAAACATATGTTCGATAACTATAATGGAGATAATCGGAGGAGCGCCAGAGATCCAGTGGATATCCGCTGCGCTACCGAAACGAATGGAGGTGAACGTATGGACAGTCCTGTCAGACCGTGTATGGAGCGCGTATATGTGAAGGTGAATTCTGACTTTGATTCGACTGGCTATATGCAGCCATGCAAGATTACGTGGAGCGATGGCCGGACATTCACGATTGATCAGGTACGGGATTTCCGCCCGGCAACCTCTCTCTATGGGCTGCACAGGGATTGCTATACGGTTGTAATTAAGGGAGTTGAGAAGCATTTGTTTTTTGAAAGGCTGGATCACACGTTTGGAGGACGTTTTGGACGCTGGTTTGTGCTGGCAGTACCGGAGCAACCATAAATAAAATAAGAGGTTTTCTGGTTCACTTTTTTTCCATCACTAAAAGAGCAGTTGTCGGTTCTGGTAAGTGAGAAATAATTATAGAAAACTGTCACCATACTGTGTGCGATAATGCTTCACACACAGAATAGCGGCAGTGTAACAATTTACTTTCTGAGAGGGTATTTTGTGGCAAGCCTGATGATACTTTACTGTGCCAGCAGCATCAGAACCTCGTTGCTTCTGGAGATGAATTTCGTCATCTCGTCCGGCTGCAGCGGCTTGTGCGCGATCATGGCCAGATCGTAGAGCTGCTCGCAGATCATCGGTACCTTGTCGGAGTCTTTGTGGTCGACGATGTATTGTACCAGCTTATTGTTTGCGTTCAGCACGAGGGTTTCGTCTCCTCCGAACATAGACGGATCCATGCCGTACATATTGTACATCTTCATCATTTCCTGCATCCGGCGGCTTTCTTCGGAGAGGGTGATCATGGAGGAGATGTTCTCATTTTTCAGCTTTTCTACCTTGACATCGAGTTTTTCCTTGTTCAGTGCTTTGCGGAATACTTCGGTCAGTGTATCCGTTATCTCTTTGAGGGATTCCTCGTCGGTCTCTTCCTTTACACTGTCGGTGACGTCTGCGTCGATGCGCTGGAATTTCACTTTTTCATTGAGCTGCTCCACATGGGAGATGAACGGCGTATCAATGTTGTGCTTCAGGATGACGGCGTTCATGCCGGATTCGCGGAACATATTGATGTACTGGCTCTGCTGTACCTCATCGGTCACGTAGTAGATGGTTGTCTTTTCCGGTTCTTTCTCTTCTTCATCCTCTGTATCGGTATCCACATCTTCTACGACTTCATCGGCATCCGCATCTTCCGATTTTGTGGCGTCTGTATCTGCGGCAGCTTCCCCCTCGATGACTTCCTCTGCGGCGGTTTCTGCGCTCTCCACAGCATCCGCATTCTCAGATGCAGCATCGGAGTCTTCCACGACTTCACCTTCCGCGGACTCGACCGTGCCCTCCTCAATGACATCCTCCGCGGTCCTGGCGGCTTTCTTTTCTTCCTCTGCTTTCAGGAGGTCTTCGAGAGACTGATATTTCCCGTCGATGTCCTTGTAGAGGATGTAATCGTTCATCTTTTCGCTGAACTTATTGTCCTTGATGCAGCCGTATTTAATGAACGGGCTGATGTCGTCCCAGTATTTCTCATAAGACTCGCGGTCGGTCTTGCACATACCGGTCAGCTTATCCGCGACCTTCTTTGTGATGTAATCGGAGATTTTCTTTACAAAACCATCATTCTGCAGTGCACTTCTGGAGACGTTCAGCGGCAGATCCGGACAGTCGATGACACCCTTTAAGAGCATCAGGAATTCCGGGATGACTTCCTTAATATTATCCGCGATGAAGACCTGATTGTTGTACAGCTTGATCGTACCCTCGATGGAATCGTACTCCGTGTTGATCTTCGGGAAGTAGAGGATGCCCTTCAGGTTAAACGGATAATCCATATTCAGGTGGATCCAGAAGAGTGGCTCCCGGTAATCCTGGAAAACCTTACGATAGAATTCTTTGTATTCCTCTGCGGTGCAGTCATTTGGGTGCTTTGCCCAGAGGGGATGCGTATCGCTTAAGGAAACCGGACGCTTATTGATCTTCACGCGCTCACGCGCCGGGGAAATTTCAACAGTTTCTTTTTCACCGTTTTCGTTCTCTTTTTCTTCGGTCTTGGCGTCCTCGTGGATGTGCTCGACGACGATGTCGTCCTCGCGCAGTTCGCTTTCGTCAATAGTCTCGTATTCCTGCTCGGCGTTTGCTTTGGAGAGGAAAATCTCTACCGGCATGAAAGAGCAGTATTTCTCAATGACCTCGCGCATCCGGTATTCGTTCGCAAATTCCAGGCAATCCTCACTCAGAAACAGTGTAATCTCTGTACCGACTTCTGTGCGTGTGCCTTCCTCCATGGAATACTCTGTGCCGCCGTCACACTCCCAGTGAACCGGTTTCGCGTCCTTCTGATAAGAGAGAGTATCAATATGCACTTCATCCGCTACCATAAATACGGAATAGAAGCCAAGACCGAAGTGCCCGATAATGTCATCCTCGGTCGTCTTGTCCTTGTATTTTTCAAGAAAATCGGTCGCGCCGGAGAAAGCGATCTGAGTAATGTATTCCTCCACTTGATCCGCAGTCATGCCCAGGCCGGTATCAATGAAGTTCAGCGTCTTTTCTTCCTGGTACACAATCACCTGGATGCGTTTTTTGTAATCCTCTGGGAAGGTATATTCCCCCATCATTTCGAGTTTTTCCAGTTTTGTGATCGCGTCACAGCCGTTTGAAACGATTTCACGCGCGAAAATATCATGGTCGGAATACAGCCACTTTTTAATGATTGGAAAAATGTTCTCACTGTTGATGGAAAGACTTCCTGTCTTCTTGCTCATACAAATCACTCCTTAAAATATATTTTATATGTTTTGTTTACAGTATCTGCGTTTACCCTCGCCGTACGGGATAATCCCTCGCCGGGCGGCATCCCGTACTTCGTATGGGATATTCCCTCGCCGAGTGTGAATGATAACAACTGACGACATAATAATACTGTCTGAGGGAAATGTCAAGAAAAAAATCAGCACTCATTTGAAATGAGTGCTAACAGACACTTGGGTTAGAATTTATGATAAGAAAGGAATTTGCTTCTGATGGAAAAATTTTTCCAGCATCTCGTCCCAGGCA
>JAJBUL010000229.1:9202-27805 GCA_020860365.1 Clostridiales bacterium
TGTTCAAGCGAACGGTCGAGCGTGAAGGTTTTCAGAGATACACCGCTGACGCAGGTGAGTGCTTTTCCGTCGAAACGAATATTCAGAAAAAGGCCGTCCACCTGTTCCGGTCGAATGGGCAGGCCTCCCTGCGCAATCAGTTTTTCGATATTGTGTGGGGCAAGCCGGAAAACGATAGCAAATCGCAGCGGAGTGTGCCGCCCCTTTGTCAGGTCAAAAAAGAATGGACGCACCCGTCTCCAGAGAGTATAGCCGGATTTCTCCGCAGTCAGCTGTTCTGCTTCCGCAGTGTTCAGATAATCCGGGTGAAAGGCGCCGTCGATCTGAAATGTGGCAAAGGTGGTGATGGACGCTTCGGAGAGCAGAAAAGTATCAAATGTATCGTCAGTGAGGAGTTTTTTCATAAACCCCAGATGATCCTGAATCTGGAATGAACGCACAGGGGAGACCTCCTTTTATTATAATTGGGAAACAGGTGTATCAGAAGTCGTTTCCGGTATTATACACGCCTTGTCTTTTCTTTGCAATCAGGAAAAGAAATATAATTTCCCTCTTTTCAAGTGTATTGGAATATGATATGATAACGTAGATTTGAAAACTACATTGTGAAGGATTGAAAAACGTATGCATTTCACTTTATGCGTTGCCAGATATACGGGAAGGCAAAAAGGATTGAATGGTTAACAACAGGAGGTTTAGAATGCCATGGAATATGTAATTGTGATGGATAGCTGTGGGGAGCGCACAGAAGCGATGAAGGCGGATGAGCGGATTGTTTCGGCTCCGCTGACGATGCAGGTAGACGATTATTTGATTGTGGATGACGACAGCTTTGACCAGGCTGATTTCCTGCAAAAGATTGCCGCAAGCCCGAACGCTCCGAAGTCTGCGTGTCCGTCCCCGGATTATTATAAGAAGGCATTTGAAAAAGCCACGAAGCGCGCGTATGCGGTGACTTTATCCGCAGAATTGAGCGGCTCATGTAACAGCGCGGTGCTGGCCAGAGACCTTTTGGAGGAGGAGGGCTCCGGGCTGCAGGTGCATGTGTTTAATTCACGCTCTGCTTCGATTGGCGAGACGCTGATCACTGCAAAAATCCAGGAGTGTGAGGCAGCGGGGATGCCGTTTGAGGAGCTTGTAGAGACAGTTGAGGCGTATATTGACGGACAGAATACGTATTTTGTCTTGGAAAATCTGGAAACTCTGCGCAAGAATGGCCGTCTGAGTGACATCAAGGCTTTTTTTGCGTCTGCACTGAAGATCAAGCCCCGTCATGGGTGCGACCCCACAGGGGACGATTATGCAGCTGGATCAGGCGCGCGGGATCAACAAAGCTCTTGTGAAGATGGTGGATTACATCGTGGAGCAGGTAGAAAATCCGGCAGAAAAAATCCTGGCGCTGTCGCACTGCAATTGTCCGGAGCGCGGGCGAATGGTTTTGGAAGCGATTACGAAACGCATTCCGGTCAAAGATGTGATTTTTCTTGATACAGCAGGCATTTCCACGATGTATGCCAATGACGGCGGTGTGATTGTGGTGATTTAGGCACGAGGCTTCCTGATGAAAGCTAAGCATTGAGAGCTGGTAGCGCTGGCTGAAGCTAACGTTTTTCCTGTAAAAAACAGGTTGCACTTTTTCCAAAATAGTGTATACTGAATAAAAGATGCGCATGCGGCGAATGCTGGTTTGCGCGGCATTCGAGTATTGGTTTGCGGATCAGGAAGCCAGTGTCTGCTTCGAATGCAGTATTTGCAAAGGAGAGAGATACATGAGTCAGGAAAAAGTTGACCGTCATAAAGAACAGAAACGGAATGTAAAAAAGATTGTCAAGAGAGAAAAACGCGAGTGGATGCTGACCAAGGCTGCGATGGGACTGGTGGCTGTTTTACTTGTGGTATGGATAGGCGTATCGATCTATAATTATTCGGATGTTTCAGATAGTACGACGACGGTAGATCTGCCGACTTATACGGTAGATACGACAGCACTGGATGATTATCTGACAGAGCTTTATGCGGAAGAATAGAGTATGGCGAGGCAGTGGGGATTCACCCACTGCCTTTTCTATGCACAGAGCCGGGCAAGGAGTTTTTGCGGCTAAGGCCGCACCCGGCTCGCGCAGTTTTTACAGTTATCTGGTTCGTCTGTCTTTACAGATCAGCCGCAGATACCGCAAGGGGAATTCCCGCATCCGCCAAAGAAGCACAGGAGGATGATAATCCACAGGCAGTTGTTGTCGGTGCCGCAGGTAGAACTACATCCATTGCCACATCCAAAGAAGAGGAGGATGATAATCCACAGGAAGGAATTGTTTGTTCCAGTGTCGCATCCGCATCCGCAGTTGGTAGCTGCTAAATCACTCATTTCGTTTTCCTCCGAAAATTGATTTTACAGTGTATCATATGTTTCCGGATGAAAAGTGTGACGGGAAAGATTGAAAAATACCGGAAAGGTTCATTTCTCCGTTTCCCCAGTTCTGATTCGGGTAAGCCAGGCTACCGCGCTGCCGTACCCCACGCAAAAATAAATTTTTTAACTCCTCTGCAAAAAAATAGCGGGGAGGGTTCTGACGCAGACCAATCTCGAAGAGCAGAGCTGCGGCACCGGCCGTGACGGCGGCTGCCGCGCAGGAACCGGTGATGGAAGTGTAGCTTCCGCCTGCCGCTGGGCAGGTGACCTGTACGCCAGGTGAAACAAAGTCTGGTTTTACGATGCCGTTTCGTGTATAACCGCGTCCGGAATGAAGGAAAAGACTGTTATTGTATGCATTCCACGTACCTGCGCTGACCGGTGACATGGCGCACGATGGAATGACGAGGGTAGTGTCTGCGTCCGGTGTGAGAAAACGGATCTGCGGGTCGACGAATCCATGAATCGGAAGCCAGAGATGGAAGAATCCATTGGAAGGGGCAGAACTGACAATGCGGATACGCCAGATGCCGGGAGTGGGGTTCTGAAAGCGCATCAGGATGACCTGATCTCCATCGAACGGTCCGGTATTGCCCCAGGTGATGGTAATCTGGCTGGTTTCTAATAAAAAGGAAAAATCTCTGGAGAAGCCATTGGCTGGCAAAATCGGAGAAATCGTCTCTCCGAGCGGGGACGTGAAGCCGAGACGATATAATTCCGGTTTGGCTGCCCAGAATTCAAGAGAAAACCCTTGTGTCTCCTGTCCAATCAGAAGTTCCGCTTCGGTGACATCGCCCATACGCAGTGGAGTTCCACGATAATGATGATCCAGTCCGACTTCGTTTCCGGTGCCAGTGACGGCGTTGATGCCGGGTGTGCGAAGTGCCGCATCCAGCGTTTTTTCGAGAGGCGTCTGTCCAGTGTGTCCGCCCTGATTTGTTCCGAGTGATACGCAGATCACAAGTGGCATTCCCAGCTGTGCGGCGCAGTCAGTCAGATAACGAATGCCGAGCATCAGGTCATTTTCCTGATAAGCGACCGCGTTTTCCGGGATGCGAAAATAAGAACGCAGGTATTGTTTTGCGCTTTTCAGACGTACAAAAGCGATGCTGCACATGGGCGCCGCACCGGTAAATCCTTCTCCGGCGTCAGGACTCCCACAGGCGATTCCGGCAACCGCAGTGCCATGCCCGCGTGAGTCCAGGTATGGAGCTGGTGCAGGAACGATTTCTGTTTTGGCAGGAAACGCTTCGCATTCGATGGCCTCATTGTTTTCCGGGAAGGATGCGATGGAACCGGAAAAAAGCGTCCGGTCGATCATGTCTTTCGTATATTCCGTTCCATAAGAGAGCCCCGCTGGCGGTGTGCCGCGTGTGTCAGACTGATCCCAGAGGCGCAGAATCCGGCTGGTTCCATCATCGTTTCGAAATGCAGGATGTGTGTAATCAATGCCGGAATCCAGGAAGCCCATGAGTACACCGGCTCCTGACAAATTCAAAAAAGACTGAATCCGGGCAGAGAGGATACCTGAAGCCTCCAGGCTGACTACGTTGATTTCCGTGAACAGCTTAGGGACAGAAGAGTAGCCGATTTCCTCTACGGTAGAAAGGTGGTCGGAGAGCGGAGCGTATACGATGCTGTATTCCTCGTTGACTTCCTGCGACAGAAGTGAAGCGGATTTTGCTGCCAAATCAGCCAAATCAGCCAGAGAAGAGGATGCCATCTGGTCAGAGACGGATGAAAATTGTACCTTGCGCACAATGATATCGGAATAATCCTCCGCGAGCGCCGGTGAAAAAGAAGATTGGTTCATAGAATCTCCATCGGCCGCCGGATATGCCGGCGACCCGATGTTTTTACTATGCTATGAAACAGATAAGAAAAAGATGAACTTTGGTAACTGGAATTTATTCATTTGTCGAAAGATGGATGTGTGCCTTAATGGCTTCAAAGCTCTCCCAGCTGATCACATGTTCCATCTTGCAGGCGTCTTCCGTAGCAGTCTTTTCATTGACACCGAGGGAGATCAGCCACGAAGAAAACCACTTGTGACGTTCATAGATTTCCTCTGCGATCGCACGCCCGGATTCTGTCAGGGTGACAAATCCGGCATCCGATACTGTGATATGATTTTTCAGACGCAGATTCTTCATTGCGATGCTGACGCTTGATTTCTTAAATCCAAGCTCCGTCGCGATGTCGACGGAACGCACGACCGGAAGGCGTTCGCTCAGAATAAGAATTGTTTCAAGATAGTTTTCCATAGATTCATTTGTTGCACTCATTTTGATACCTCACCATACGTTTTACAGAATATATTGTTCAGTATAACATTAAAATGAAAAACCGTAAAGAAAAAACTGAAAAAAACTCTTTCTCTTATTGCGATATTTTCGGGAAATTGCCTGAAAAAAATAGCTTGACGATCCCAAAATGTTAGAGTATACTAACCTCGAACTGATAAAAGCGACGCGAAAGGGGCGTGCGGGTAGGGCAAAACGGTTTCTGCCCGTTTGTGTATGCGCGGCTATTTGTGTTTTGAAAAAGCACATGGGCTGCCGGCGAATAGAAAGGGGATAGAGGACGATGCCATTGAGTATGGCAAAGGCAGGAGAAGAAAACGTGATCCGAAAGATCGGCGGGAAAGAAGAGACCAGACAGTTTCTGGAAGGCCTTGGATTTGTCGTGGGAGGTATGGTTACCGTTATTTCTGAGGTTAGCGGAAATCTCATTGTAAACGTCAAGGATTCCCGCGTCGCCATCGGCAGGGAAATGGCAAATCATATTCTGGTTTAGATAACCGGAAGGAGGAATGGAGGATATTATGAAAACATTGAGAGAAGCTTCTGTAGGAGAGACTGTCACGGTACAGAAGATATCCGGAGAAGGTCCTGTAAAAAGGCGCATTATGGATATGGGCATTACAAAAGGCGTGGAGATCTTTGTACGCAAAGTAGCACCGCTGGGCGACCCGGTCGAGGTGACTGTGAGAGGTTATGAGCTGTCACTTCGGAAAGAGGACGCGCAGATGATACAGGTGGGCTGATTTTTTTACATATGAGTTAGAAAAAAACAGATTTCTGTTAGAATAACAAGATAATTGGCAGCAAGGTAAAATTCTGGTTAGCTTATTGCAATGCGTGGTTAGAAAAATATAATTTGGATTAGAAGAGCCAATTCTTGATTAGCTGAGACAGTTTTTTTATCAGAAGTGTCGATATGTGATTGACATGGAACGGTTCTTTATGAGAGAACCCAGTATGCAGAGGATCGTGTCTGATGATTATCGGAGACATGGAATGTCAGGCTGAAGGTCCGCATATCAGTAATTGTTATGGAAGAAAGTCACGAGGAAGAAGGAGAAGAAAATGGCGATTAAAATTGCACTTGCGGGTAATCCGAACTGTGGTAAGACCACATTGTTCAATGCCCTGACTGGTTCCAACCAGTACGTCGGAAACTGGCCGGGCGTAACGGTTGAGAAGAAGGGCGGTAAGCTAAAGGGTCAGAAAGATGTGGAGATCATGGATCTTCCGGGTATCTATTCCCTTTCCCCTTATACCCTGGAGGAAGTGGTAGCGAGAAATTACATCATCAATGAGCATCCGGACGCGATCATCAATATCATCGACGGGACGAATATTGAACGAAATCTCTATCTCTCTACGCAGGTGATTGAGCTGGGAATTCCGGTGGTCATTGCCATCAACATGATGGATCTGGTGAAGAAGAACGGCGATACAATTAATACAAAAGCGCTTTCGAAGAGTCTTGGCTGTGAAGTGGTTGAGATTTCCGCGATGAAGGGCACCGGAATTGATGAACTTTCGAAGAAAGCGGTTGCTGCGGCGAATTCGAAAAAAGCGGTCGCGCGTGTACATAAGTTCGCGGATGAAGTGGAAGATGCGATTGCAAAAGTGGAGGAGAAGCTCGGCAGCAGTGTGGCGGACGCGCAGAAGCGTTTCTTCGCGATTAAGCTGCTGGAGAAGGATTCTAAAATCGCGGAAAATCTGAAGAGCGCACCGAATGTATCTGCGGAAATCAAAGCTCTTGAAGACGCGTTTGATGATGATACTGAGAGTATTATTACCAGTGAGCGTTACGCGTATATTTCTTCCATTATTGATAAGTGTGTAAAGAAGAAATCCGCGAAGGAGAAGCTGACCACCTCCGATAAAATCGACCGCATCGTGACGAACCGGATCCTGGCGCTGCCGATTTTTGCACTGGTGATGTTCCTGGTTTACTATATTGCGATGTCGACGATCGGCGCGGCGGCGACGGGCTGGACGAATGACAATCTCTTCGGAGACGGCTTCCATCTTTTTGGAATCGGTACGGCGGAATGGAGCGAGGCCGATGAAGAGTACGCCGGTGCGGCAGAAGTGATTACCGGATTCACAGACTACGCGGCGGATCAGGGGTATGACGTGGACGCGATCGCGGAAGCTCTCGATGGAGAATCAGAGGAGTATGACGCAGATGCAGCCGCGGAGGCTCTGACCGAACTGGTTGCGATGTTTGACGAATCCTCTGTGGCGGAGTATACTGTAGAAGATGAGGAAACACTTGAGGTTTCGGATGCGGAAGCAACGTATGAGGATCTGACTGCGGCGGCTGAGGTTTACGCGGCGTATGAGTATACCGCTCCGGAGATGGGAGACTATGGTATTTACGTTCCGAGTATCCCGATGCTGTTCGAAAACATTCTGAACGCGTTGAACTGTGCGGACTGGCTCTCAGGTCTGGTTCTTGACGGTATTGTAGCCGGTGTCGGCGCTGTGCTGGGCTTTGTTCCACAGATGCTGGTGCTGTTCATTCTGCTGGCGTTCCTGGAGTATTGTGGTTATATGGCGCGTATCGCGTTTATCCTGGATCGGATTTTCCACAGATTCGGTCTTTCCGGAAAGTCCTTTATCCCGATGCTGGTCAGCATGGGCTGCGGTGTTCCGGGCGTTATGGCGAGCCGAACCATTGAAAATGAAAAGGACCGCCGGATGACGATCATGACGACGACCTTTATCCCGTGCGGTGCAAAGGTTCCGTTTATTGCAATGGTAGCGGGCGCTCTCCTTGGCGGTAATCCGCTGATCGCGACTGCGGCTTACTTTATTGGCGTGGCGGCGGTGATCTGCTCCGGTATTATTCTGAAGAAGACAAAAATGTTTGCGGGCGATCCGGCTCCGTTTGTGATGGAACTTCCGGCATACCATATGCCAAAGGTCAGCGCGGTGCTGCGCAGCATGTGGGAGCGCGGCTGGTCTTTCATCAAGAAAGCCGGCACGATCATCCTGCTCTCTACAATCGTGATCTGGTTCCTGACCTACTTTGGATTCGCAGAGGATGGCTTCCGGATGCTCTCTGAGGATGAGATTGATTACAGCATCCTGGCGGCACTCGGCGGAGCAATCTCCTGGTTCTTCATCCCGCAGGGCTGGGGCAACTGGCAGGCGGCGGTGGCTTCGATCACTGGTCTTGTGGCAAAGGAGAACATTGTAGGCACGATGGGGATTCTTTACGCAGGCGGCGAGGGAACGGTATGGCAGAATATGCAGGCAGCGTTTGTGTCCGGTGGCTCTTCGACTGCGGCGGGGCTTTCCTTCCTGCTCTTTAATCTGTTGTGTGCGCCTTGCTTCGCGGCAATGGGCGCGATTAAGCGTGAAATGAACAACATCAAGTGGTTCTGGTTCGCGATCGGATATCAGTGTGGTTTTGCGTATCTGGTGTCTCTGGTGACTTATCAGCTTGTAGGTCTGACCACCGGTGAATGTGGGTTCGGTGTCTTCACGATCGTAGCGATCGCCATCGTCGTCCTGTTCGTCTATTTGCTGGTTCGCCCGGATCCGAATAAGAAAGCGGTCAGGGCAGGCGCGACAGCCAGAGCGTGATGGATTTCGATCACATGTAAAGGCAGAAAAACGATTCAAAATCGTACACAGGGGCAGGGCTTGCCTGCCCCTATCAGAAAAATCGGAAAATACAGGAAAAAGTTTATATTACCTGACAGGATGAAAAAGGGGGCGTGATATATGGGAACCATATTGGTAGGCGGAATTCTGGCGGCTATTGTAGCGCTCATCATCAGAAGTATGGTAAAAGACAAAAAGGCCGGGAAATCATTTCAGTGCGGCGGCGACTGCGGGCACTGCAAGGGTCATTGTGAGTAATGAATGGCTTTTTGCTGCTATTGTATGCGAAAAAAATTAAATTTCCTCTTGCTTTTTTCAGAAAAGCGTGTATAATAGCTTGTGTTCGACACAAGAATATTCGGAAGTATGGAAGTATAGCTCAGCTGGGATGAGCGTTCGCCTCACACGCGAAAGGTCAGGAGTTCGAGCCTCCTTACTTCCATTTATATGGGCTTGTAGCTCAGCTGGGAGAGCGTTCGGTTCGCATCCGAGAGGTCGAGGGTTCGAATCCCTTCAGGTCCATGAGGAAAGGCTTTGATCATGAATATGGTCAAGGCTTTTTTTATGCGCAGGGCTGCGTAAGGTATTTTCCGGCTGCCCCGGACGCTGTCTACGCTTCGCTCCGGTCGTTGCTAAACGTGTGCCACTGGCACACAGCAACCGCGCGGCGAGTAGGATTCGGCAAGCCGCCTCCTACTCGATTTCTATCGCCTAATCACTATTTTCTTATGTTTTCCTTAACTCCGTTGACAGATGACAGATCCTATGCTAATGTCCAGGTGTACTAGTAAAGTTAGTACACCTGGAGGTGAAGCTATGATAGGGATTGATTTGCAGAATCGCCGTCCGATCTATGAACAGATTAGGGAGCGGTTTGAAACCCTGATTGTAAACGGTGTGCTGGAGCCGGACAGTCAGATGCCTTCTGTGCGTTCCCTCGCGATGGAGCTCTCAATTAATCCAAACACGATACAGAAAGCCTACAGTATGCTGGAGCAGGAGGGCTATATTTATCCGGTAAAAGGCCGGGGGAATTTTGTATCGGGGAATGGGGCTTTGATGAAGCAGAAAAAACAGGAACGTGTGTTTCAAAGCCTGAATGAACTGGTGATGAAAGGGAAAGAGCTGGACATTGCGTGTGAGGATTTTCTGGAAAAAGCCAGAGAGTATTATGAACTGGGGGAGGCGGAGGCATGATTCAGATTAAAAAGGTAGCGAAGCGCTTTGGAGAGATTGCGGCGCTTAATGGTGTGGATGCCACGATCGGCGAAAATTGCATCTTTGGACTGGTCGGCACGAACGGAGCGGGGAAAAGTACGCTGTTGCGTGTGATCGCCGGGGTGCTGAAGGCCGATGAAGGACAGGTAAAGATTGATGAATTCCCGGTGTGGGAGAATGTGCAGGCGAAGGAAAAGGTTTACTTTATTCCGGATACGGCAATGTTTTTTCCGAATGCGACAGCGGATGTAATGCGGGATTATTACCAGATTGTCTATCCGAAGTTTGACGCAGCGCGATTTGATGATCTGCTGGGAAAGTTTGAACTGGATGCAAAGCGGAAACTCTCGACGTTTTCCAAAGGGATGAAAAAGCAGGTATCTGTGTTGCTGGGAATCTGTGCGAATACACAGTATCTGCTCTGCGATGAGACCTTTGACGGGCTGGATCCGGTGATGCGCCAGACAGTCAAAAGCCTGTTTGCGTCGGAAATTTTAAGCCGGAAGTTTACGCCGGTGATTGCCTCGCACAGTTTGCGCGAGATTGAGGATATCTGCGACTATGTCGGACTGCTGCATCGCGGCGGGATTTTGTTTGCGAAGGATCTCGATGAGATGAAGCTGGGTATCCATAAGATACAGTATGTGATTCCGGATGCAGCAGACGAAGAGGCGCTGCTTGGGGAGCTTACCGTACTGCAAAAAGAAAAGCGGGGGGTCGCTGCTCACGATTGTAGTGCGTGGAAGCTATGATGAGATTGACTGGAAGATTCAGGCGCGGCAGCCGCTGTTCTCAGAGATTTTGCCGCTGACGCTTGAGGAGATCTTTATCAGTGAAACGGAGGTGGCGGGTTATGACATCAAAAATCTCGTTTTCTAAACTGGTGCGCGGGGAGATGCGCCAGATGAACTGGCTGACGGCAGTGCAGATGGTGGTTTTTGTCCTCTTTTTACCGTTTCGGGCGATGATGTCAATGGCAATTCGTCAGAATGAGCTGATGCGTGAAGGGAAGACTGCCTACAGTGCGGTGGAACAGTTTGGCCGGCATGTGGGGCTGGGACATGCGGAGAATACTGGCCTGATTCTGGTCTGCGGCGCGGTGTGCGCGCTGACGACATTTGCGTATCTGCACTCGCAGGTGAAGCAGGACTTTTATCACAGCCTGTCCCTGAAGCGGGAGGAGCTTTTCTGCGTAAAATATTTAAGCAGTGCGCTGACATTTGTGGTTGCCTATCTGACCGGGCAGGTGCTGACGGTTCTGGTTGGCCTGTTTTATCAGGCGTTGACCGGGCAGATTGCTTCTGAGATCGCGCTTGCGAGCGTGCAGGGGATTTTATTTTATCTGTGCAGCTATTCGACAACGCTGGTAGCGATGATGCTGGCCGGAAATTTTCTGACGACATTTCTGGCAATCGGGGCATTTGGAGCCTATATGCCGATGCTGATGCTGCTCAGGGAATCGCTGGAAAGCGTATTTTTAAATACAAAGGTGGAGAGCATTTTCTCTCACTCTTCCCAGCTTCGGTTCACTTCTCCCTGGGCGTGGTGTCTGTATTCCGGTTCCCGTGCGGGAATTACTTCTCGTATAACAGGGGCGGAAAAGCTGCCGACTGCGGGAGATCTCTGCCAGATCATTGCGATTACCGCAGGACTGACGCTGGCAGCGCTGGCGTTGTATCGCACAAGAAAAACAGAGGCGGCAGGTTCTGCGCTTGCGTTTCCCGTCCTCGAGCCGGTGATTAAGGTGATGGTTACCGTTCCGGTTTCCCTGGTGGCGGGGCTGATCGCTTATGAGCTGACGCAGGCAGTGTTCTTTGAGATAATGTTTATTCTGCTGTTTGGCGCTCTGGCCTGTGTGATCATTGAGTTTATCTACCGGATGGACATCTGCCAGGTCTTTGCCCATAAATGGCAATTTGCAGTTTCCATTGTCATCGGCTGCGCGATTTTCTTTACGTACCGTTTCGACCTGCCGGGATTCAATACCTATCTTCCGACACAGGACGAGATTGCGGCAATGTCTGTTTCCACGCCTGATTTTTCTTCCTATATTGCTTATGGCGACAATGGAGAAATTGTTTATTCCACGTCTTATCGGGAACGCCTGGATCAGGTGGAATGGGAAGCGTTTGACAGAATTTATGAGCTGGCCGGGGATGGAGTGGAAAACGTAAAAGAATATGGCCTTTCAGACGCCATCTATGACCAGAATGTGAATGGCGTATATATCAAGTATCATCTTAAGAGCGGGAAAGAGGTATACCGGTATTATCAGATCAACAGAGAGCTTTACTGTGAAGTGATGAATGAGTTGTTTCAGGAGGAAGACTTCAGAGAACCGTATTTCCCGACCTGTACATGGGATGAGGAAACTCTGAACAGGATTTCAGGAATCTGGGTCTACCTGTATGGATATAGTGAAGAAACACTGCTCGAAACGAATAAGGATACCGTGAATGACGTCAGGACGGAAGAAGACCTGGGGGCAGAGAGCGAATTCACAGATGAGAGCGAGGAAGAAGAACTTTCAGACACAACAGAGGACATGGATGAGGAAGGGTGGTATTATGTGGAGTCTTACAGTGTGCTTGACATTACCGTGCCTTTATCCAGAACTTCGGAGCTTTTGGATGCGTACCGGGAGGATCTGAAGGAAGTGTCGTTCGAGGATATCTATTATAGCGATGATAACAGTTATATTTACTTTTATCTGGACAGTACCTATCAGAGCGATGATTATCCGGTCAATGCGAAGTTTACCCATACCATGGCGCTGCTTAGGGAGATTTACCAGGAGCAGCGGGGATAATGGAACGTTTCCGTTTTTCTTAAGCTTTTTGCGTACGATTTTTCTTGAAATATCGGGGAAAATCTATTACCATAGAAAGCGAATAAAGAAATCAGATAACCGTGGCAGCAAAGAGAAGGAGGAGAGCGGAATATGAATGAGCAGGAAATGAGAAAAATTGCAATCGAGAAATACATTAACATCCAGAGAATTAAGAAGCATGGTCAGGAAGAAATTGAATATCAGGAAAAAATAGCAAAAGCTGAGCTTCAGATGCTGGGAATCAATACAGAAGATCTTGAAGTGAAGGAATCGTTCCATGAATAAACGGCGGTAAAGCTGTCTGTATTCATTAGAAAATGCGAGCAGGTAAAAATGCTGTAAGTGAAGGGAGGCCAGAGATTATGGAAATTGGGATGCAGGCATTGCTGTGGCTTGTGGCACTGGTGGCTTTTCTGGCGATCGAGGCCATTACCCTGGGGCTGACGACGATCTGGTTTGCCGGAGGCGCACTGGTGGCTTTTGTTCTGGCAATTTTACAGATGGATCTGGGCGTGCAGATCGCCGCGTTCTGCGGGGTATCTGTGCTTCTGCTGATTTTTACAAGGCCTGTGGCGACCCGCTGGCTGAATCGCGACCGGGTCAGGACGAACGCGCAGAGTCTGGTAGGTGAGACGGCGGTTGTCACAGAACGGATCGATAATCTCGCCGGAAGCGGACAGGTGCAGGTACACGGGCAGTACTGGACGGCGCGTTCTGCGGATCAGTCACGGATAATCGAAAAAGAGAAAAATGTAAAAATTGAAGAGATCAGCGGGGTTAAGCTGATCGTGAAGGAGGCGTGAACTATGAGTATGAATGTAAATGCGAGCAACAGCTGGTTTAGTTTTGGAACGGTTTTAGTGATTGTGCTGATTTTAGTGGCGTTATGGATCCTGGCGTCCTGCATTAAGGTCGTCCCGCAGGCGCAGGCCTTTGTTATGGAACGTCTGGGCGGTTATCAGTCCACATGGGACGTCGGACTGCATTTTAAGGTCCCGTTTATTGATCGTGTGGCAAAGCGTGTGAATTTAAAGGAACAGGTAGTGGATTTCGACCCGCAGCCGGTGATTACCAAGGACAACGTTACCATGCAGATTGATACGGTGGTCTTTTTCCAGATCACAGATCCGAAACTTTATACCTATGGTGTGGAGAATCCGATCATGGCGATCGAGAACCTGACCGCGACGACCCTGCGCAATATCATTGGTGATATGGAACTGGATCAGACGCTGACCTCACGCGAGGTGATCAATACCTCGATGCGCGCGACGCTGGACGTAGCGACGGATCCGTGGGGCATCAAGGTGAACCGGGTAGAATTGAAAAATATCCTGCCGCCGTCCCAGATCATTGACGCGATGGAAAAACAGATGAAGGCAGAACGTGAGCGACGTGAAGCGATCCTGAAAGCAGAGGGCGAAAAGAAATCGTCTATCCTTGTAGCAGAGGGACACAAGCAGTCGGCAATTCTGGACGCGGAGGCGGAAAAGCAGGCGGCGATTCTGCATGCGGAAGCACAGAAGGAAAAGATGATCCGTGAGGCGGAGGGTGAAGCGGAGGCAATCCTGAAGGTCAATCAGGCAAAAGCCGAAGGAATCAGACTGATTCGTGAGGCAGAGGCGGATCAGGCGGTACTGACTCTGAAAAGTTTTGAAACCCTGGAAACGGTGGCGGACGGACAGTCGACGAAGATCATCATTCCGTCCGAACTGCAGAATGTCGCCGGGCTGGTGAAGGCGGTCGCAGAAGTAGCTAAGGATTGAGTATTGTTGGAAAAGAGGACAGATGTTATGAACTTAAAAGGCAGGAGCTTTCTGACGTTAAAGGATTTTACACCGGAAGAGATCACTTATCTGCTGGATCTTGCGGCGGACTTAAAGGCAAAAAAGAAAGCTGGCATTATGGAAACGCCGCTTATCGGGAAAAATATTGCACTGATTTTTGAAAAAACGAGCACACGTACCCGCTGCTCCTTTGAGGTGGCGTCGCATGATTTGGGCGCACATGTAACTTATCTTGATCCGAGCGGCTCGCAGATCGGAAAAAAGGAAAGCATCCGCGATACGGCCCGTGTACTGGGCAGAATGTACGATGGTATTGAATACCGCGGCTACGGGCAGACGATCGTGGAGGAGCTGGCGAAATACGCCGGAGTCCCGGTCTGGAACGGTCTGACAAATGAATACCATCCGACCCAGATGCTGGCGGATCTCCTTACCGTGCGGGAGCATCTCGGTGAACTGAAGGGCAAAAAGCTCGCCTATTTTGGGGACGCGCGTTATAATATGGGAAATTCACTGATGATCGCCTGCGCGAAGATGGGGATGCATTTCACTGCGTGTACAGCGAGATCTTATTTTCCAGATCAAACACTGGTGGAACTCTGCCAGACGTATGCGGATAAGAGCGGCGGCTCTATTACCCTGACTGATTCAGTGGAAGAAGGAGCAAAGGATGCTGACGTTATTTATACGGATGTGTGGGTGTCGATGGGAGAGCCAGACGAGGTCTGGGCAGAGCGCATTGACGCGCTTCTGCCATATCAGGTGAACGCGAAGGTGATGTCGCTGGCAAAAGACAGCGCCATCTTTATGCACTGCCTGCCGGCGTTCCATGACCTGGAAACGAAGATCGGCCGTGAAGTGTATGAGAAGTTTGGCCTGAAAGAAATGGAAGTGACCGACGAGGTCTTTGAGTCTGTCCAGTCCGTTGTTTTTGATGAGGCGGAGAATCGTATGCATACGATCAAGGCTGTGATAGCGGCAACGCTGGCTGGATGCTGAATGGAGCGGGATGAAAGAATTAAAGGGCACAAAGAGAAGAAAACTGAAGGAATCTGACGCGCGTATCGCCGAATGGTTTTGCTGCTTTACTGCGCTGCTGGCAGCTGTTCTGTGTGTGCTGTTTGTCAGTGGGGCTCTGCGCAATTTCTGGGTGCTGAATTTCATCTTTATCGTCGGCATTCTGATGAACCTGTCGCTGATCCTGGTTTCTGTGATCCGGAAAAAGATGCTGTCTGGAGGTATTGGCATTCTGATGTTCTTTGCGGAAGTGGCGGTGCTGGTTTACCTTGCCATATGATTGAAATCCAGACTTGTTACGTGCCTTACACTTTCATTTTTTCTCTGCTGCGGTTGCTGCCGGTATGTGGCGCCCGCGTATGATCATATAGGAAGTAAGAATGAAAACGAAAATATTGTCTATGTTAAGTGATCAGGATCACTATGTGTCCGGACAGGCGCTTTGCGAACAGTTACAGGTATCCCGCACAGCGGTGTGGAAAACCATGAATCAGCTGCGCGAGGACGGGTATGAAATTGAATCGGTGCCGAGCAAAGGCTATCGCATCACAAAGCGCCCGGATCGGATTACATCGGAGGAGATTATCAGCCGTCTGCATTCGCGTTGGGCGGCACAGCAGGTATACTATTATGAATCGACGGATTCGACGAATAATGAGGCGAGGCGCCTGGCGGAGAAGGGAGCCGTTTCCGGCACACTTGTGGTAGCAGAGGAGCAGGTGCAGGGAAAAGGGCGTCGGGGCAGAAGCTGGGTGACGCCTGCCGGGACGGCGATCGCAATGAGTTTGCTGTTGCGTCCGGGACAATTCGAACAAACGCGGCTGCAGCCGGATCATGCTCCGATGCTGACTCTGGTTATGGGGATGGCCGTGGCGGCTGCGTGCCGGGAGGTATGCGGCGTCGAAGTCGGTATCAAATGGCCGAATGATGTAGTTGCGGACGGAAAAAAGATCTGTGGTATTCTCACCGAGATGAGTTGTGAGATGGATTATATTAATTATGTCGTCATTGGGATTGGAATCAATACCGGGATAGAGCAGTTTCCGCCGGAGCTGTCCCAAAGGGCGATTTCTCTGCATATTCTGATGGGATGCAGGCCGGATCGGGCAAAACTGATCGACGCCTGCATGGAGAAATTTGAGCAGTACTATGACCGGTTTATGCGAACGCAGGATTTCACCAGTCTGCTGGATGAATACAACGACTGTCTGCTTGGCAAGGGCGATCGTGTGCGTGTGCTATCGTCTGAGCGGGAGTTTGAAGGTGTCTCCTGTGGGATCAACACCCGAGGGGAGCTGATGGTGCGCCGGGAAGACGGTACAATGGAACAGATTTTTGCAGGGGAAGTATCCGTCCGGGGAATTTATGGTTATGTGTAGAGGGATCGAATTTGCATGGGTAAAGCGAACTGTACCAGGCGATCATGAGGGGCAGTTCGATACAGGAGGCTGGTAAGCGTGAAGGAAGAGAAGAAAAAGACTGATGCCTCGTCTGCTCCGGTAGTGCTCTGCGGGGCGAGCGCATATGAGCAGAAATATTATCTGAACGAAAGCTTTCAGAATCTGCCGGAACAGATAAAACAGGAGCTCAAGGTGATGTGTGTTCTCTATACAGAGGACATCGGAGGGGTGTTCCTGCTGGAATTTGATGAAAATGGGACATTACAGTTCTGCACTGAAGCCAAAGAAAATGATTACTCTTACGATGAGATTGGGAGTGTTCTTAAAATCAAAGAGCTGCGGCGCACGAAAGGGGATTTATTGCGTTCGATCGAGTTATATTATAAAGTTTTAACCGGGAAGGTACGGGCAGCAGATATTCCGGATTCTTCTGGAACCTGACTGGAATGGCCTGGCCAGGCAAGTGATCACTATACTTCCGCAGGCTGAGAGAAATGCAGGATCGAAAGCAAGAGGAGGACTACCGTGAAAATCGGGAATGTTGTTTTGGAAAACAATATCATACTGGCTCCGATGGCAGGCGTCACTGACCTGCCTTTTCGTTTGCTCTGCCATGAGCAGGGAGCAGGCCTGGTCTGCTCAGAGATGGTGAGCGCAAAAGCGATTTATTATCATAATAAAAATACAAAGGTACTAATGGCAACGGATCCGGGAGAGCGCCCGGTATCGCTGCAGCTTTTTGGTTCGGACCCGGATATTATCAGTGAGATGGCGGCTATGATAGAAGATCAGCCTTTTGATATACTGGATTTTAATCTTGGATGTCCGGTGCCAAAGGTAACGAGGAATGGCGAGGGCTCAGCTCTCATGCAGAATCCACGACTTGTGGAAAAAATACTTACGAAAACCGTGCGCGCGATTCACAAGCCGATGACTGTGAAAATCCGTAAGGGATTCTCAGAAAACGAGAGCAATGCGGTCGAGATCGCGCGGATCGCTGAAAGCGCTGGCGTGTCTGCGGTTGCAGTGCACGGACGCACTCGTGAACAGTATTACTCCGGGAGAGCAGACTGGGATATGATCCGGCAGGTGAAAGAAGCAGTGAAGATCCCGGTGATCGGAAATGGAGATATTACTTCTCCGCAATCCGCGAAGCGTATGCTGGAAGAGACGGGTTGTGATGGAATCATGATTGGACGCGCGGCGAAGGGGAATCCATGGCTGTTCCACCGGATACAGGCGTATTTGTCGGATGGGATATTGCTTCCGGAGCCAACTATGGACGAAGTGAGAGAGATGATGCTGCGGCACGCACGGATGCAGGTCGCATTGAAAGGAGAGTACATCGGAATTCGTGAAATGCGTGCGCATATCTCCTGGTACACTGCGGGATTCCCGAACTCATCCAGGCTTCGCAGGGAAGTAAATGCGGTAGAAACGCTCGAAGCACTGGAACATTTGCTGAATGAACAATTTCATGCGCCATTGTGCGTGTAATTTCACATAATATTCTTATATTTTTTGTGAGAAAGAATTCTTTAATTTTCTTGACAAACCACAGGCAATCCGTTAAAATACTGTAACTGTGAAGCGCAGGCGTTCAATTGAATGCCCGCGCTTGTCACAGTTATAGGAAACGGCGTTTTTTGCCGATTCCAATGCAAACCTAAAAATGACAGGTTTCGGGAAGGTGAGATTTTAAATGGAAGAAAAAAAGAATTTAATGACCTACGCCGGGTTACAGAAGCTGGAAGAAGAGCTGCATGACCTGAAGGTTGTCAGGAGAAAAGCAGTGGCTGAGAAGATCAAAGAGGCCAGGGAGCAGGGCGATATTTCCGAGAATGCGGAGTACGATGCGGCCATGGATGAGCAGCGTGACATTGAAACCAGAATCGAAGAGATCGGCAAGCTTCTGAAAAATGCGGAGGTGGTCGTAGATGATGAGATTGACGCGGGGAAGATCAATGTAGGCTGTACCGTAAAGGTTTATGATGAAGAATATGAAGAAGAGATGGATTTTCAGATTGTAGGC
>JAJBUL010000150.1 GCA_020860365.1 Clostridiales bacterium
TCATCAGATTCCAACGATTCCAATGCGGTAGTCTCGGCATGATAGTAATCGTTGACATAAGCAAAGACACCAATCACGCAAACAGCCAGAATTGCAATGATGATGAGCAGTACTATTTTCCATTTCTTCTTTTCTGATTTTCGGATATGTGCCATGTCATTTTTCCTTGCTACATATTTTAAAACTTACAATGACAACTATCATTGTTTAATAAAAAGCAACGCGCCGCCCATCACCAACGGTGATGTTCTCGAGGGTTTGGGGCGCTGGACGTCCGGGGGACGTCCGCTTAGCGCGGACCGGAGCGGAGCGGAGACCTCCCCAACAAGCGTATTTGGGGCGTTCGTCACCCAAATATATTGCTTGCGGCTTAGCCCAGGAGTGTGAAAAAACGTATTATTTGACTTGTAGTATATCATGCTTTTACAGCATTGGACAGACAGAAAATATAAAGGTTATGTAGTTTCCGCTATGTTTTCTTTAGCTGTCGTGCTACAATAATTTTCATGAGATACTTATAGGGTTGTTTCTGCAAATGAGTACTGTTGTGACCAGAGAAGAATTGATCGAAGCCCTGTCTGATATGCGGGATTACCACGTTGTATCACAGAAATGCTGTGACTTCCTGAAACTGAACTTATTGAAGAAGACAGAGAATTACAATGCGGGAAGTGATTTCCGTATGTCAGGGTATTTTAACTACCTGTCGCCGACAGAAGAAGGTTTTCAGGCATATCTGGATTATACTGCATTTACTCTGGCAGCGAATCTGTCGCGTTATGATATGAGCATTCCGACGGATGAGCAGATGCTGGAAATGCTGCGGATCAGCGGATACAGCGGTGAGGAAATGAAAAATTATGTCCGAAAGTGCGGCCGGGTAATGACCAACTGTGTTTCCGTAAAGCATCTTGTGCCGACGGTATGCCTCCTATCAAGGCTTTTATCGGAGGCTATGGGGGATAGAAGTATATGGCGGGGTTATAAAAAGGGAAAGAAAAAGAAAAACTATACGCCCGCCCCGAATGAATCCATGCAGAAGCTGACTGCGCTGGTGGATTATATGAAGGAGAACCGGCTGTTGTTTCTGGATTCGCGGGAGGAAAGTGAATACAGAAAATTTGCGGAGGAGCATGCCCGTTTCTTTTGCAGGCTGTCCTGTATACATATGGAATTAAAAAGTGTTTCGGAAGGAATTTCACGCAGACAGAAGGAAATGGACGAGGAATCGATACGTGAGATTGACCGTGTGATGCGAAGGAGGGAACGGGAAGCAGGCAACCGGAGTGATGGCATGTCAGGGGCTGCTTTGCGTAAACCGGCTGCTCCGTTTGCCGACCCGGATGCTATTATGCCGGACATTCCCTCTATTGCGGAATTTACGTCTGCGTTTCCGGGAACAGGGAGCCGTTTCCCGCGGGATATCGATAACGATATGGCAGCGCTGCGCGATATGCCGCCGGAAGTAAGCGCCCTGTTTAGAAAAGTGGAGCGCTTCGACGAGGAGGCAGGTATTTTGCAGGAGGAATGTTGGGAAACATCTGACCGGCTGACTGAAAAAAATTCTGAGGAATGGGAGGAGTCGGCGGCAGATTCGTTTATTCCCGATGTCGCAAGGGGAGCGTTCTGGTCGATCCTTGAAGGCGATGATATTTACAGAATGCGGATCGGGCGATTTATTATGGAAGATATGATGACTCTTTCTGAGATGCCCCTTCCGAGCAGCCTTACGCCGGAATTGGAGGATGAGGATGAGTGGGATTACTGGATAACGGAAAGCAACGGAAAATTAGGGCTGCCGGTGATAAAGGAAGGGGACTGTCTGTCTTATCGGCCAAAGGAGGATATCGAAGAAATTCATTTTGCATTACCTGTCGCATCTCTCATCTCCAGATATGCAGACCGGCCTTTTTCTGCGCCGTTTTATATCCGGAAAAGCCTGATCCGGAAATTTAAGGAAGGCGGCTGCTCAGACCGGAGGGCACGTGATTACGCTGTGATTATCGCGACGCTGCTTCGCGTTACGGAAGATGAAGCGGATGACTACCGTTTTGTGGGAGATTATCCGGAAGAGACAGAGGGACCGGAGATGCGGAAGGACAGTAAAGAGATGGCAGGACAGCCCGGAAAAATAGATGAAAAGCTTCGGGAGGAGGCTGCCGCGAGGGAAGAAGCTGAACGCAGTCTGAAACTGGCCAGAAAAGAAAACCAGGCCTGCCGCCATGAAATCAATAACTGCCACCGTGAGATCAGCGCGCTTCAGCAAGAGGTAGAGCGTTTGAAAACAGAACTCGCAAAAAAGCAGGATGATGGGGAAGTGCCGGAGAAAACAGAATCGGCAGAGCCGGAGACAGTGGAGTATCCGTGGAGGACACCGCTTAAGGTAGTGCTGTACGGGGGATTTGAGATATTCCACCGAGAACTGCTGAAGCTGCTGCCGGATGTCCGTATCGTGGAGACCGGATCACATATTGACATCAACCCGATCCGGAACGCAGATATCGTTTTCCTGCAGATCAATAAGACAGACCGCAGCGGATATTATACCGTCTGTGATGCCTGCAAAAGCAGCGGTGTGCCGTATATCCATTTGAAATATGCCAGCGCAAAGCGATGTGCCGGGGTGATGGTGGAAGAGATTAAAAAATTGGGAGGGGATCCTGATGGCAAAGAGTGCAAACCAGAAACTGAAAATCGTGTATCTGATGAGAATACTGCTGGAGCAGACGGATGAGACCCATTCCATCAGCATGGCGGAAATCATAGAGGAACTGGCGAAATATGATATCTCTGCGGAGCGGAAAAGTCTTTACAATGATATTGAAAGTCTGCGGAAATTCGGCGTGGACGTCATCGGGGTGCAGCAGAACCGCACCTACTATTACTATATCGGAAATCGCCAGTTCCAGCTAGCGGAGCTGAAACTTCTGGTGGATTCCGTCCAGTCCGCAAAATTCATCACTGCCAGGAAGTCCAATGAGCTGATCAAAAAGATCGAGGGGCTTGCAAGTAAATACGAGGCGAAACAGCTGCAGCGTCAGGTGTATGTGGCCTCCCGCATTAAGACGATG
>JAJBUL010000006.1:0-20800 GCA_020860365.1 Clostridiales bacterium
ACCGGCCTATTTGGGATGGAGTAATTTAAACCACTTTGGACTGTGAATAGTAACTACACAACATTTACTTTTTCCTTACATTTCTTTTGCATTTCCTTCTCACTTGTGGTATGGTATATTTGTAAAAAATTCGCATTATATCATACTATTTGAGTCACACACAAGGAGGAAGGGAGACAAAGGCGTTTCCCTGAAGAAGACAGATGGGTATAAGCAATATCATTTCATTATTTGGAAGCCTTGGCCTGTTCCTGTTCGGTATGAAGTACATGGGAGACGGCCTTGAACTTGCGGCAGGCCCGAAAATGAAAGACCTTTTGGAGACTCTGACCCGCAACCGTGTGATGGGCTTCCTGCTTGGAGCACTTGTCACGATTGTCATCCAGTCATCATCCGCGACTACCGTGATGGTGATGGGCTTTATTAACGCAGGCATCATGGATCTGGCCCAGGCGACGGGAGTGATCCTTGGTGCAAATATCGGTACCACGGTTACCAGTGTCCTGATCGCTCTGGATGTGTCTGGTATCGCACCAGTCTGTATCTGTCTCGGCGCGGTACTGATGCTGTATACCAAAAAGAAACGTACCGGCTATGTGGGACAGGTTATTCTGGGGTTTGGACTTCTGTTCCAGGGACTCAGTTCCATGAGCGCCGCGATGTCACCTCTGAAAGATTCCCCGGCATTTCTGAATTTCATTGCGAATGCGACGAATCCGGTGATCGGCTTTGTCGTCGGTGTGATTCTCTGCGCCGTTTTGCAGAGCTCTTCCGCCGCGGTCGGCGTCATTCAGGCACTGGCTATGCAGGGACTGATGCCGCTTCATTTTGCCGCTTTTATCGTCTGCGGTATCAACGTCGGTTCTTCCACACCGCCCATTCTCTCTGCAATCAATGCGAGAAACAACGCCAAGCGCGCGGCGATGATTTATCTGATTTTTAATGTAGTCGGCGCGGTTATCTTTGTTCCGCTTACGATTCTTTTACCAATTACCAGCTGGATCGAGGCGGCAGTGCCGAGCGCAATGTTCCAGGTGTCTCTGTACCATATTCTGTTTAAGGTGGTGACCGGTCTGATCCTGCTGCCACTGACGGATCTGGTCGTAAAATGGACGTACCGGATTATTCCGAAACAGGCGCATGAGAATGCATTCCGTCTGGAATACATAGATAAAAATATGCAGGTAGCCTCCCCGGCTGTCGTGACGCTGCAGGTCGGCCGCGAGGTAGAACGCATGGGCCGCCTGGCGCGGGAAAACCTGGTTCGGGCCAGGACCATTGTGACAAATCAGAACATGGCCGGGATCAAGGAGCTTCGTGATACGGAGGATGTGATCGATTATCTTGCCTCTGAAATTACCGAATATCTGACCACGATTAATGCGGCTGAAATGCCGGCAAGCGTTTCCCGTTACATGAGCAGCGCATTCCATGCGATCAACGATCTGGAGCGAATTGCCGATCATGCGGTGGTGATCACCGGGCAGACGGAGACAAATGTAGAGGCGGGAGAACCTTATTCCGAGCAGGCGCAGCAGGATCTGCTGGAAATCTTTGACCTTGATCTGCAGCTTTATGACATCACAATGGGATTGTTCAGCAGGCATAGCATTACACCGGAAGACTGGGTTGAGATTCGCAAGAGGGAGCACCGGATCACGAAGAAAATCTCCAAAGCGCAGGCGGGTCACATGGATCGTCTGAAGAATGGTCAGTGTTCCTTTGAGAAAGGTCTGACATTTGTCGAGATTCTCGACAGCTTTGGGCGTATCGCGGCACACTCTGTAAATATCGCGGAGGAGAGCGGACCGGAGGTACTTGGCGGAATGCTTAAGACGGAAAATAATTAAAACTCTTCCTGCCAGCTGGCAGTGATACGATAGAAAACGGTTGACAAAAAAAATCGTACTGCTATCATTTCAGTATGGTTGAACAAAGGCGTTCTTCCTTTTGGCAGGACGTCTTTTTTGTTTGATAGAAAAGTGCGTTGGATAGGAGAAGCGAATATGAGTAAATATACCAGAGAAGACATATATAGAATTGTAGAGGAAGAGGATGTGCAGTTTATCCGCCTGCAGTTTACGGATATGTTTGGCACATTGAAAAATGTTGCGGTGACGGTGAACCAGCTTGACCGTGTCCTGGCGAATAAGGTCACGTTTGACGGCGCTTCTATTGAAGGATTTACGCGGATTGAGCGCTCGGATCTGTGCCTGCACCCGGATCTGGATACCTTCCTGATTTTTCCATGGAGGCCGCAGAATGGCAAGGTGGCGCGCTTCCTCTGCGATATCTGCTATGCGGATGGAACGCCCTTTGGCGGAGATCCGCGGTATGTTCTGAAAAATGTGATTGCCGAAGCGGCGCAGATGGGGTACATCCTGGAGGTTGGGCCGGAGTGTGAATTTTTTCTGTTCCATACGGATGACGAGGGCAGGCCGACGACGGTGACGCATGAGCAGGCAGGGTATTTTGATATCGCCCCGATTGATCTGGGGGAAAATGCCAGAAGAGATATGATCCTGACCATGGAGGATATGGGATATATAGTAGAATCCTCTCATCATGAGGCCGCACCGGCGCAGCATGAGATTGATCTGCGCTACGACGAGGCTTTGCACTCTGCGGACGGCATTATGACCTTCCGCCTTGCGGTGAAGACCGTTGCGAAGCGGCACGGCCTGCACGCATCCTTTATGCCGAAGCCGATTGCGGGTGTGAACGGCTCCGGGATGCATATCAATATGTCTCTGACACACGAAGGAAGAAATGTTTTCTACGATGAGACGGATCCGATTCACCTGAGCCAGGAGGGGCGCTGGTTTATTGGCGGCCTGTTAAAGCATATCCGCGCGGTGACTGCGGTGACGAATCCGATCGTGAACTCTTACAAGCGGCTGGTGCCAGGGTTTGAGGCGCCGGTCCATGTGGCTTGGTCCGCGAAGAATCGGATCCCGCTGATCCGCATTCCGATCATGGGGAATGGCACGAAGCACATTGAACTGAGAAGTCCGGATGGCGCGAGCAACCCGTACCTTGCGCTTGCAGTCTGCATGGCGGCCGGACTGGACGGCATCCGCAACCAGATCACCCCGCCGGAGAGTATCGATGAGAATCTCCACGCGCTGACGGCGGATGATTTGAGCGCAAGAGGAGTGGAGCGTCTGCCGGTCACTCTGCTGGAAGCGGTGGAAGCGCTGGAAGCGGATACCTTTATCTGCGGCGTTCTCGGCGAGCACGTGACAAAGCGTTATATTAAAGCGAAAAAAGAAGAGTGGGAAGAATATCAGGCAAGCGTGAGTGAGTGGGAGCTGAAACGCTATCTTGCGAAAGTCTGATTCGACTGCCGTTTTTATCACTATGGCAGGAGGATACACATGACGAATGTAAATATAGTGGTAGTATTTCCCAAACCCGAGGATGCGAAAAGTGTCCGGAATCTGCTGATCCGCAGCGGATATGCAGTTCGTGCGGTCTGCACGAGCGGCGCGCAGGCGCTTTCGGCGGCAGATCGCCTTGGCTCCGGTGTGATCGTCTGCGGCTACAAGTTTGCAGATATGGTCTATTCTGAGCTTTTTGAGGATATGCCGTCTTCCTTTGGGATGCTTCTTGTCGCGTCTGCGCGGGCAGTCAGCAAGGGAATTTCCGATGGCGTTCTCTGCGTGACCATGCCATTTCACGTCAATGACCTGTTGGACTCCCTGGAGACAGTGATTGCACAGATGGAGCGGCGCAGACGGCGAAAGCGTACGATGGCGCCGCAGCGCAGCGAGGAGGAGAAAAAGCTGATCGAGGAGGCGAAATCCCTTCTGATGGAGCGCAATGGCATGACAGAGGAGGAGGCGCATCATTACCTGCAAAAGACGAGCATGGACAGCGGTACCAATATGGTAGAGACTGCGCAGATGCTGTTTGCGCTGATGCGGTAGGAAGAAATGCTCTGACAATGAATGTGAGTGCGGGGAGGATGGGAGAATTGATTTCTATTGAAAAGTTACAGACATATTATCAACAGGATAAAATTTTTCAGGAAGGAGTGACTTAGATGAAATGTCTGATTTGTAAGGATGGGGAAATGGAAAGTGCAATTACCACGTATTTTGCACAAATGAGTAGTTGTTATGTGATTATTGAAAATGTTCCTTGTCTGAAATGCAAACAATGTGGAGAGGAATTGTTTTCAGCTTCTGTATTGGAAAAGATTGATGACATTTTGGAAAGCCTGGAAAAGATTGCAAGTAAGATTTTTATTATGGATTATGCAAAGGCGGCTTAGCAGCTGCGGATTTCTTTGGAAAAGCTGTAGGCAAGAGCAGGAGGATGGAAATGAAATTTACGAAAATGCATGGCATAGGAAATGATTACGTGTATGTCAATTGCTTTCAGGAAACTGTTGAGAATCCTCCGCAAGTTGCAATTCGGGTCAGTGACCGCCATTTTGGGATCGGCTCAGACGGCCTGATTCTGATCAAACCGTCTGACAGGGCGGATTTTCAGATGGAGATGTATAATGCGGATGGTTCTCTGGGCGCGATGTGCGGCAATGGTATCCGCTGTGTGGCGAAGTATGTCTATGATTATGGCCTGACCGATAAGACGCAGATCAGCGTGGAGACTGCCAACGGGATAAAATATCTGGATTTAACGGTAGCGCTGAATCCGGAGGACACGAATGAGCGGGGAAAGGTCAGCCAGGTTCGTGTAGATATGGGCGCCCCGATTCTGGAGCCGGAGCGGATTCCGGTGGATATTTCGGTTTTCCATCCGCTTTCTGCTGCTTCATCGGAGAACAATACACGAATGACTGTTGCGCCGATTATCAGCAGAAAAATTTTGGTTGGCTCTGAGAATTACGCTATCACCTGTGTTCCCATGGGAAACCCGCACTGTATCGTCCCGGTTGAAGATGTGGATGCCCTGGAAATCGAGAAGACCGGACCGCTTTTTGAGACGCATTCGGCTTTCCCGGATCGGGTCAATACGGAATTTATAAAGGTAATTGACTGTCATACGGTACAGATGCGTGTCTGGGAGCGCGGTTCCGGTGAGACCCTGGCCTGCGGCACAGGCGCCTGCGCGGTAGCAGTGGCCTGTGTTTTGAATGAATGGACAGACAATGAGGTGACCGTGAAGCTTCGCGGAGGGGATCTGCGGATTACGTGGGATCGGGAACAAAATACGGTCTATATGACCGGAACGGCGACAACGGTATTTGAGGGAGAAATAATTCTCTAAAAAATATAAAACTTAGGAGGTTATTATGTTCAAGATCAATGACAACTATTTAAAGCTGCCCGGCAGCTACCTTTTCTCGACCATTGCGAAGAAGGTCAGCACCTTCCAGGCAGCGAATCCGGATAAAACGGTGATTCGCCTCGGCATCGGCGATGTGACGCAGCCGCTTGCCCCGGCCATTATTGACGCGCTGCACGGTGCGGTGGATGAGATGGGGAAAGCGGAAACCTTCCATGGCTACGCGCCGGATCTCGGCTATGAGTTCCTGCGCACGGCGATCGCAAAAAATGATTACGCGGACCGTGGCTGTGACATCGCGGCGGATGAGATTTTTGTCTCCGATGGCGCGAAGTGCGACTCCGGCAATATTCAGGAGATTTTCAGCGTTGACAATAAAATCGCTGTCTGCGACCCGGTTTATCCAGTTTATGTCGATACGAACGTAATGGCTGGCCGCACTGGCACCTATGATCCGAAAACGGAGATGTGGAGCGACGTGATTTATATGCCGTGTACTGCGGCAAATAATTTCTCTCCGGAGCTTCCGAAGGAGACCCCGGACATCATCTATCTGTGTTTCCCGAACAACCCGACCGGCGCGACCATCACAAAGGCGCAGCTGCAGGAGTGGGTGGATTATGCAAACCGGGTTGGCGCGGTCATTATCTATGACGCCGCTTACGAAGCTTATATCTCTGAGGAGGATGTGCCGCACACAATTTTTGAATGCGACGGAGCGCGTACCTGTGCGATTGAGCTGAAATCTTTCTCGAAAAACGCGGGCTTTACAGGCACCCGGCTTGGGTATACCGTTATTCCGAAGGATTTAAAATGTGGTGAAGTGATGCTGCATTCCCTCTGGGCACGCCGCCACGGCACGAAATACAACGGAGCGCCCTACATTCAGCAGCGCGCGGGTGAGGCCGTCTATTCACCGGAAGGCAAGGTGCAGCTCGCGAAGCAGGTGGCTTATTACATGAATAACGCGAAGGTTATCAAGGAAGGACTTCAGGAGGCCGGTTATACCGTTTCCGGCGGCGTCAACGCGCCGTATATCTGGCTCAAGACGCCGGATGGGATGACGTCCTGGGAATTTTTTGATTACCTGCTGGAGAGGGCAAACGTCGTCGGCACACCGGGATCCGGTTTTGGACCGAGCGGAGAAGGATATTTCCGGCTGACTGCGTTCGGCACCTATGAGAATAGTGTAGCCGCACTGGAGCGGATTAAAAAAATGTAAGCAATCGTTCAGAACAGCCTTTGATTGACTGCTGTTTTGAATAGATACAAATATAAACACGCTATGAAGAACAGGGGACGACTGTTTCAGGGAATTGTCCTCTGTTTTTTGTATGCGCAAGGGTGCACATAAAAGTTTTCCAGCTGGCGCTGGATGCGCCCCGCGCGGCGAACAGGAGTCGACAAGCTGCATCTTGCTCGATTGCAGGTATCGTGCTTTCTAAGAATATGGTTACAAATTCACAATAAATGTTAAAGAACCGCACAAATTTTGGATAAATTTATAAAAATAAGTTGACATTTTACAGCTTCTCTTAGATAATATTTTACGAAGAACAAAAAATAAAGGAGGAACAAAAAATGGGCAATGGACTTTCAAGAAGAGATTTCCTGAAAAGTGCGGCAGCGGGAGCGGCGACTCTGGCAGCGTCTGGTATGCTAAGCGGACTTGTACACGCGGAAGAAGCAGCCAGCACGGTGGAGGGTGCGCTTTATACGCCGGGCACTTACACAGCGACTGCGCAGGGCATGGAGAGCGAAGTTACGGTAACGATGACGTTTGACGAAACCAGCATCACGGATGTGGTGATTGACGTTTCCGGGGAAACGGAAGGCATCGGCGCTGCGACGGGCGACACACTGGCGGAGGCGATTCTGAACGCACAGTCTTCCGAGATTGACGGCGTCAGCGGTGCATCCGTTACGTCTAACGCGGTGAAAGAAGCGGCGGCAAACTGTATCGCACAGGCTTCTGGCGGAGCGATTGACGCGACGGGTGCTTCCGGAAATGACTCGTCTTCGGAGAGTGAAGGCAGCCGCGTATGGGGCTATTCCGGACCTGGCGACTGGCTGGGGACGGCGCCGGAGATTACGGATATCTCGGAAGAGATTGACGTAGATGTGGTTGTAGTCGGAGGCGGACACGCGGGTGTTCAGGCAGCTTTGGCGGCTGCAGAGCTGGGCGCGAAGGTAGCAGTTGTAGAGAAGCAGTCAGAGGATGTATTTGCATGGTACGGCGAAGACGTCGGTGTTTTCAACTCAAAGCTTCAGCTGGAAGCTGGTTTCCCGGAGTATAATCTCGGTGAGATTGTGAATGAATTCATCACCAGAGGCGGCGGCAGAGCGTTCCCGGAGATCGTGCGCCAGTATGTAGCGAATTCCGGCGCGACACTGGATCATATGCTGGAAGTAGCGGAAGAGATGGGGATTGACTCCAGATGCTATACATATGACAATACGGAAGATGGCTGGCTGATCATTCAGGCGAATATGGATTATGATAAGATCATGGCCGGCAACGATATCTATGACTGCATCAATTATGATAACTATCCACTGTGTCCGGGCACCAAGACCTGGGCAGCGACCGCACAGTTCATGGGGGTTTACAACGATGAGCCAATCCAGGGCGTGGCGGCGAATTCCGTTCTTCCGGATGTGCAGCAGGCCTGCGTGGATAAGGCGATCGAGCTTGGCGCGGACTGGTATTACGGCACATCGGCACAGGTGCTCGTGCAGAACGACGACGGCGATGTGACGGGTGTGATTGTTCAGAATGAGGATGGTACTTACACACAGTTCAATACTTCAAAGGGCGTCGTGATGTGCGGCGGCGATTATGCTGGAAATGCGGATATGTGCTGGGCACTTCTGAATGAGTATATGGAGAGAAACGAGCGCAAAGGCGGCGTAAAGGATGATTTCTATTCCTTTATGGGCGGCAGAAACGGCGAGAGTGTAAAGATGATGTGCTGGGCGGGCGGTCTGATTGAGCCGGCTCCTCGTGGTTCCATGCTCCTTGGCGGTGGACCGAGCGGTCCGTGGGGCGCCAATGCGATGCTCTGGCTGAACAGCGACGGCGAGCGTTTCACCAATGAGGGCAACCTTTCTGCGGCACAGACAGCGTGCGCGCGCCAGCCGGAAGGCGTTATCTGCCTGGTGACTGATCAGAAGTGGCTGAAATCCGTATGCGCTTCCGGCGTAGAGCACAGCGGCCCGAACGGCGGACGTCCGCAGTATTATCAGGATATGATTGATGATATGGCGGCGATCGAGGTAGGTCCGGACGGCGGACAGGTCATGAACTGCACTATCGCAGAGCGCGGCTACAGCACGGTAATTGCGGCTGACACGCTGGAAGAGCTGGCGGAGTACCTAGGCTATGATGAGGATGCAATTCCGACCTTTGTTGCTTCCATTGAACACTACAACGAACTGTGCGAGACAGGCATGGATACCGATTTCGGTAAGGATGCTTCCGCGATGATTCCGGTTGATGAAGGTCCGTTCTATGGCATTGCTACGCAGCAGAGCGACAACCCGACGCCATCCATGGTAACGATGTCCGGTATGATGACAGACAAGAGACTGAACGTCATCGACAAGGACTGCAAGCCGATCAAAGGTCTCTACTGCGCAGGCAACTCCCTTGGCGGTAGATATGGACTGGGATATTCCACACCATGCGCAGGCAACTCCATTGGCATGGCAGTGACACATGGACGTCTTGCAGGGCAGTATGTGTGTGAAGAAGAGTAAGTGCAACGATTCAGGACAGCACTGTTACGAGTAAAAGGTAATTGTTCAGTACTTTCACAGGAAGTGTTCTTCCGGACAGTTAAAGGAAAGGATCATAAGCACTGAGATTTGAAGAAGCAGACGATTTCTCTGGTCTCATCATTTTTGCGGATTTGCCCCTGATAAGGGTGAATCCGCATTTTTTCAGGCATTGCTCTATAAAAACTCAATCCCGATGGTAAGTAAGATATGCTTGACATGAACATACGTTTGATATATACTAATACAAGATAAAATATATAATAAATATTGCAACCGGGAGGGATTTTATGACAAATGAAATCGTATTATTTGAGGATGAGGGAGTAAGGCTGGAAGTACCGGTGACTCCGGAGCAGGAAACAGTGTGGCTGAATCGGTCGCAGATGGCGCAGCTATTTGACCGGGACATTAAAACGATAGGAAAACATATTGCGAATGCAAGAAGAGAAGAACTTGAAGACCAGATGGTAGTCGCAAAATTTGCGACTACCACCCCTCATGGGGCGATAGAGGGAAAAAACCAGACACACATGACAGAATATTATAATCTGGACGTGATTATTTCCGTTGGTTACAGAGTAAAGTCCAAACGTGGTATTGCATTCAGAAAATGGGCAAATTCCATCCTGAGAGATTACATAATGAAAGGCTATGCGGTAAATCGTAGTCGTATGAACCAGTTAAACGAGGTGATACGGATTATGAAGCGCGTAGAAAGTGATCTGGATACAAAACAGGTGTTGACTGTAGTAGAGCGCTATAGTCAGGCACTGGATTTGCTCGATGCCTATGATCATCAGAATATGGCGCGTCCGAAAGGGAGCCAGGCGACGTATGTACTGACCTACGAGGAATGCCGTGTATTGATTGACAGCATGAGGTTTGGAGATACCAGTTCTCTGTTTGGAAACGAGAAGGATGATTCCTTCAAAGGCAGCATTGGAGCAATTTATCAGAGCTTCGGTGGACAGGATTTGTATCCGACGCTGGAGGAAAAAGCTGCGAATCTGCTGTATTTTGTCACGAAAAATCACAGCTTTTCCGATGGAAATAAGCGGATCGCTGCGACGGTATTTTTGTATTTTCTGGATAAAAATGGAGCATTGTTCGTGGATGGTGAGAAAAAAATGGAGGATTATACTCTTGTGGCGCTTACGATTATGATTGCCGAATCGCGTCCGGAAGAAAAGGAAATGATGGTCAGCGTGATTATGAATTGCCTGAAAAAATAAAACTTGCATATCGGGAAAATCCAGGTGCAATGGTCTTAAGTGTATAAACCAGAAAAAGCATCTGTTTTGACAAATGCTTTTTCTGACAGTTTCAATAGAAATGGGATAAATCAGGGGAATTAGCTGCAGACCGTTTCCAACGCTTTCGACAGCAGGACATCCTCCGTACACTCCTGTGACGTCCAGGGTATATAGAGGTCGACGGGCAGACCGGTGTCATTGTATTGTGTGCCATTAAATACATATCCGCGTTTGCTCATTGGATAGGATAACACGAAGGTCTGATCCAGCAGCATGGTGACGGAATTCGTATAGTCGATGGTTCCCATCGTCGGCCGACCGATAATACTTACTTTTGAAAAGCCGGAACAGAGTTTTACGAAGATTTCTCCTGCGTCGCGGCACCAGGTATCTGTGATTAGTACTATTTTTTGTATATTTTCATAAGGACGGATCAGGTATTGCTCCTTGTTACTGTTTTCAGATTCGCAGGGGGCACCGGCTGCGGTTGTATGAGACTTTGACTGGAGTTCATTATCCGCCGCCTCCGCACATAACCCGCTTCCCGCTTTTTTCTGATATTCCTGAATCAGGTCATCACACAACCTGGCGGCGTCTTCCTGGCTTTCTTTTGCGTATAGATTTTTCAGAACCTGAAATTCCCGGATCCGGCGTTCACAGTTTTCATTTGTGTAATTTGTATAGACCGGCTCCTGCAATAAATCCGTCAGGCTGACCGGGTGATCAATGACCAGCGGAAGCAAAGGTACAAAGCCTGATTCCGATCCCCACTCATTTTTCCGCAGATCAAGAATCAGACGGCTGCATGCGTGCAGCTCCATTTCGTGCTTTTGCAAAAGGGCCTCCAGGGCTGTGGTATCCGGGGAGAATTCTTCCACACAGAGGTAGCAGACATCTGCCGTCAGGCTGCGGAATTCGGTTTTGTATTTTGGCTGTAAGAGCTCAAAGTGTTCAAATGGCAGGTCCTCTTTTGTACCGTCAGAGTGCTCGACCTCAAAGTGGTCTGCCATTTTCAGGAATCCGCTCCACTGTTCCCGCTCCGCAGTATTTCCAATCAGAATGTTTTTGCGGAACTTTGCACGGTGTCCTCCCGGCGGAAGCTGATTGATTGCAGTAATTTTGTCGCCGACTTTCAGGCGCCGATCCTGCGCACATTCTGTGACATACAGGTCATTTCCGTACCGCCGTGTCCGGAATCCGACACAGTAATTTTTATAATCTTCATGATCTGCCATCGAAAACTTCAGATTCGGATCGCCCAGTGAAGCCAGGTATTGGCTGACAATTCGCAGGAACAGAAGCTCGTCCAGATTTCCCTGCTTAAAGGCAGTGCCTGTGGTGTTTACATAATATCTGGAGTCATGCCGTTCCATTTTTTCCGGAAATCCGGCATAATCATTTTTGATTGTTCGGATGATGGTACGCAATAAATCGTCGTATTTGTGTTTCAAAGATATTTCCCTCCTCAATATTCTTCAGGCATGCAGCTTCGTCAGTGAAGCGCAAAGACGCTTCGTATATTTTAAAAAGTATAACATATGGGTATTTGAACCGCAATCAATATTTTGAGGCTGCTTAGAACAGCAGGTCACAGACCATCTGCTGTTTTAAACGATTGCCAAAGTAGTTTGCCAAAATTCAGTCGCTATGTTATGATGACCTGCAAAAGGTAATGATTCAGTACTACAGCCATATGTATGCGCTTGTTATTGGTCACAACCCGATCACGCACTCACTGCGGGGTTTGGGTTGAAAACGTAGTAGCATGCGTTTTGCTTTGGTCTGAACTGTTACCAAAAGAGTACAGATGGATCAGGGAGGCTTCGGATGACAAACGAGACGATTATCCGGAGATCATTTAAAGAATGGATTTTAAAAGATTTGTGGATTTAAAACAGATTGAATGCCTTGTGGCCTGCGCACAGACTGGTTCGGTTACCAAAGCGGCCGAAGTATTGCATATGTCGCAGCCGAGTGTAAGCAAGGCGATTAAAACGATGGAGGAAGCACTTGGCGTACAGCTGTTTAGCCGATATGCGAAGGGGATATCCCTGACGAGGGAAGGGGAGTCTGCTTACCGCTATGCGAAAGACATACTGGAGGATCTGGACAAAATACAGGATATCCATGCAAAACAGACGATAGAAACGGTGCGTATGTCGAATAATCCGAGTTCCTGGTTTGCGGATGTTTTTCTGGCGTTTTACACAGAACATCAGGAGGAAGATTTGCATTATCAGATCTATACGACGGGAACACGCGAAATCGTGCAGAGAGTGGAAGACAGAAAAGACGACGCAGGATTCGTGTATGTGATCAAAAATCAGAAGGCAGCTTTTGAGTATTATCTGAGCCGGAATTATCTGGAGTTTACTCCTCTGGCGGAAACGTACGTGGCTCTTTTTTCAGGGGAAAAGAATAACTCTGAAAATATACAAAAGCAGGATACGGGATTGTCTGCTTTGCGTCTGGTCCAGAGGTTCCCGGATGAGTTTTCCCCGGACAATTATTGGGATATTATAGATGCAAGCGGACATTCCACCGAGAATGCGGAAACCGTAGTGACAACGAACAGCGAATATATCATGACAAGGCTATTGCAGCAGGGCGATTTGTCAAATATCAGTGCAGCCTGGCTGACGCAGGAAAAACCATCGGATCTGACTGTGAGCCGGATGACGGGGCTAAAGGAAGATCAGATTATATTTGGTTTCATAAAACGCCGGGGGGAAGCGCTTCCGGAAGGCGTGAGAGCGTTTGTGGACTATGTGAAGAAGATTCTGGATGTGGGAAATCAATAACTGATGAATTTTCATACCTGCTGTGAAGTCCGGGAATATCCCACAATTCGTGTAGGATATTCCCGGTGAGGGGTGAAAATGTGGTGGTAACAATTGATGTGATCGGAATAGAAAAACCAGCCCCAAATGGGCTGGTTTTTCTATTCCTTCAAAACATAGATCTCTATATCAAATTCGAATAGCCGGATAACCCCCGGTGGGGCTTGCTTCAAAGTAAATGGAGTTTATAATTAGACTAATCACTTAAGAATAGTCTTGTGAAAAACAAACCTTACAGGAGGCAAAAGATGAAAAAAAGATTGTTTTCAAAGCTGCTTATAACGAGTGCGCTGATCTCGGCTCTTGCGGCAGGTTCTACACTGGTGTCGCAGGCGTCCGGGCATATGACATTCGGACAGACCCAGACCTACAGCTCCCTCGATCCGAGCAATGGATATGACGGCTGGATGATTGAGCGTGCGGGCGTTGGCGAGACGCTGACAAAGTTGGATTCCTCCATGAATACCGTTGGCTGGCTGGCAGAGGACGACTATTCGGTATCGGAGGATGGCCTGACCTGGACTTTCACAATTAAGGATGAGGTCTGCTTTTCCAACGGAACGAAGCTGACGGCGGAGCTGGCGATGGCTTCCATTCAGTATGATTTTGACAATTCCGCGCGGGCAGCAGATTTCTTTTCCCTGGATTATATGACGGCGGACGGACAGACTCTGACGATTACGACGACCGAACCGGCGCCGACCCTTCCGGGTATGCTCGCGGATCCGTTCTTTGTAATTTTTGATACCACGGTGGATCTGACAAACCTGGCGGACGAAGGACCGATCTGCACCGGACCGTATGTGATCGAGAGCAACGACCAGATTTCGATGACGCTGAACGTGGTGAAAAATGAGAACTACTGGGATGGAGAACCGCAGCTGGATTCCATTGAATTCCTGCAGTTCCAGGACCCGTCGGTGATGAATCTTTCCTTCCAGGCGGGAGAACTGGACGCATGCTATGGCCTGAGTACCTCCGATGCGGCCGCTTACATTGACGACGACAATTATATTCTGGAAATGTGTAACGGACTTCGTACGGACTGGGGTCTGATGAATCAGAACGGGTTGCTTGCGGATAAATCTCTGCGCATCGCCCTGCTGGAATGTCTGGATATGGAGACGATCTGCGAGGTGCAGCTGAACGGGATGTTCCAGGCGGGCAATACGCCGTTTGCATCCGAAGCGCTCGGCGTAAACGATCTGGTAAATCCGTATTCTTATGATATCGAAGACGCAGCCGCGGTTCTTGCAGAGGCAGGATATGCGGACACAGACGGGGACGGGATTATTGAAACGGCAGAAGGCACGCCGGTTGTCCTGGAGGTTTACTCCTACACGACAAGAGCAGAGCTACCGATTATCTGTGAAGCGCTTCAGTATGCGGCGAGCACGATTGGCATAAAAATTAACATTAATTATGTGCAGGATCTCTGGGCGGATACCATTCAGAATGGCAGCTATGACATCTGTATTTTTAACAGCAGCGGATTCCATTCCGGCGACGCGGCCGTATTCCTGCAGCAGTATTTCAAGAGCGACGCGGTTTACAATGCGTATGGTTATGCGAACGAGGAAGTAGACGCGCTGATTACCTCTCTTGAGAGCGTATTTGATACCGAAGAGCGTGTGGAAATTGAGCGTGAGATTTCCCAGATCCTGATGGATGACGCCTGCTGCGCGTTCTACAGCTACCCGACGATTTACATAGCCGCAAAGAATACGGTAAGCGGCTGGGAGTGCACACCGGCGGCCTATTACTGGATCACAGCGGATGTGGCGATTGCAGAATAAACCTTCAGGCAACAGTTTTCTCTGTACCATTATATGGAAAGCTGTATGCAGTGAATTGCCTGACGGCTGGTATGCAGAAATAAGAAATATGGCTGCTATTTGGGACAGTACTTCGCATTTGCTTCGAGGCATATATGAAAGCGAATATTTAAATATGTATTTTCAGACACGGAGAGGCAGGCATGGAGATACTTGCTTCTCCGTCCTGCTATTTTATGCACAGAGCCGGGAAAGGTGTTTTGCGGCTTAAGCCGCACCCGGCCCGCGCGGGCGAGTAGGAGCCGACGAGCCGCCTCCTACTCGATCACACGGCCGCGCAAGGAATATTTCTGGCTAACGCCAGACGCTGTTTGTCCACAATGGAATTTGGTCTGATTCAAAGACCAGGGAGGTATCTATGAATGCAAGGCAAATCGGGAAAAGGCTCCTTCAGATGGTAATTGTCTTGTTTGGAATCAGTTTCTTTACATTTATTCTAACCTATCTGTCGCCGGGGGATCCGGTTACCGCGATGTATTCTGCCAGCGGCTCTATGCCCAGTGAAGCGGTGCTGGAGGCGACAAGGGAAGAACTGGGGCTGAACGAGCCATTTCTCGTCCAGTACTGGAACTGGCTGACCGGATGCCTGCACGGGGATTTTGGAACCTCTTACTCCATGCATAAGCCGGTGCTGCAGCTGCTTTCCTCCCGGCTCTGGCCGACTTTGAAGCTGGCGCTTTCTTCACTGGCGATCATGCTGGTGGTAGCGGTGCCTTTGGGGGTGCTTTCCGCCGTTTATCATGGAAAGCTGATTGATTATCTGGTGAGGCTGTTTACCTTTTTGGGCGTGTCCATGCCGAATTTCTGGGTGGGCATGCTTTTGCTGTATTTTTTTGCCATTCAGCTGAAAATTCTGCCGGTTGTATCCTCCGGAGGGGGATGGAAACAAATCATTCTTCCAGCTCTGACACTGGCATTTGCGATGGTGGGAAAATATACCCGGCAGGTGCGCACTGCCGTATTGGAAGAACTGAATCAGGATTATGTCATCGGCGCGCGGGCGCGAGGGATCAAAGAAAGCACGATATTGTGGAGACACGTGTTTCCAAATGCGCTGCTGCCGCTGGTGACCATGCTTGGGCTTTCCCTGGGTTCCCTGCTCGGGGGAACTGCTGTGGTGGAAGTGATTTTTTCCTACCCCGGCCTGGGCAATCTGGCTGTGACATCCATCAGCGCCAAGGATTATCCGATGATTCAGGGATATGTCCTCTGGATTGCGCTGATTTATATGGCGGTGAACCTGGTTGTGGACATTTCTTATGATTTTCTGGATCCGCGTATCCGGGAAAATGATAAGATGGCAACGATTCGAAGCGGCGATACTCATACAGACAAAATTGAGGCGGGTTCTGGAAATGAGGTGAGCGCATGAAAGGGGGCATTAGCGGTATTAAAGAAAAACAAGCTGTTTACAGTCTGTCTGTTTCTGGTACTGTGTATTATTCTGACAGCGGTATTTGCGCCTTTGATTGCGACCCACGATCCTTCTGAAGCTGTACTGACGGACGCGCTGCAATCCACCGGTACGAACGGCCATCTGTTTGGCACGGACAAGCTGGGCAGAGATCTGTTTTCAAGGGTGATTTACGGAACCAGGGTATCGGTCAGCGCGGCGCTGATTCTGGTAGCCAGTATTTTTCTTGTGGGAAGCGTACTTGGAATTGTGGCGGGGTATTTTGGCGGGATTGTGGATGCTGTGATCATGCGGATCGCGGACATGATGATAGCTTTCCCAGGTATGGTATTGGCGATTGCTGTGGCTGGTATTCTGGGCACGAGCATTACAAATGCCGTGATCGCGATTACGATTGTGAGCTGGACAAAATACGCGCGTCTTGCCAGAAGCCTTGTATTGAAGATAAAAAACTGCGACTACGTTGCCGCGGCCAGAATTACCGGTTCAAAAACCGGGCATATGCTGTATCGCTATATGTTTCCCAACACACTTCCGACGCTGATTATTACTGCTGCGACGGATATCGGCAGCATGATGCTGGAGCTGGCGGCGCTGTCCTTTCTTGGGTTTGGCGCAAAATCGCCGACGCCGGAGTGGGGGCTGATGCTGAGTGAGGGGAGAAGCTATATGCAGACTGCCCCCTGGCTGATGATTTATCCGGGGCTCGCGATTCTGATTGTCGTTGTTATATTTAATCTCCTCGGAGATAGTCTCCGTGACGTCCTGGATCCACGGGAAGAATAGATGGGAAGCGGCACAGCCGTTTCGGCAAATGAGGTGGTACAATGATGGACTTATTGAATATAAAGGATATTTCTGTGACCTATGGAAAAAATCCCAGACCGACGGTGGAGCATTTCAGCCTTTCCGTGCATGAAGGTGAGATCGTCAGCATCGTAGGGGAAAGCGGCAGCGGGAAGACCACCGTGATTCGGGCGGTTCTCGGCCTGCTGCCCGGCGGAGGGACGGTGTCGGAGGGTGATATTCTGTTTGAGGATCAATCCCTGCTGAACCGTTCTCAGGCGCAGTGGAGAGATTTGCGTGGTACAGAGGTGTCCATGATTTTTCAGGACTCCGGCGCAATGATTAACCCGATCCGTAAGATTGGCGCACAGTATGTCGAATACATCCGGACACACGAAAAAATGTCAAAAAGGGATGCTTTTGACAGGGGAGTGGAAATGCTGGAGCGAATGCGCCTGCCGGACGGCAAAAATATTATGAACAGCTATCCATTCCAGCTTTCCGGCGGTATGCGGCAGAGGGTCGGTATCGCGATGGCTATGACATTTTCGCCGAAGCTGCTGCTGGCGGATGAACCGACCAGTGCGCTGGATGTGACGACACAGGCACAGATTGTGCGTCAGATTATGGAATTACGTGATCAGTTTCAGACGTCTGTCATCATTGTCACACATAATATCGGCGTGGCCGCATATATGGCGGATCAGCTGGTTGTAATGCAGTACGGTAAGGTAGTGGATCAGGGCACGAGGGATCTGGTGATGAACCATCCGACCAATGATTATACAAAAAATCTGCTGGCGGATGTGCCGGAGATGGGAGGGAAACGCTATGTCTCCTGAAAACGCAAATAAAGTGAAATCCGCTAATCCGATTCCTGAGGGTGACACTGCCGATGCGCGGCAGATCTGTGAGGACAGGTCAGAATGGATCCTGGAGGCCAGACATATCACAAAGCAATTCCCGGCTTCCGGCGGACGTATACTGACGGCCTGCAATGATGTGAATCTGAGCGTTTGCCGCGGGAAGACGCTTGGTATCGTCGGCGAGAGCGGGTGCGGAAAGTCGACTTTTGTAAAAATGATTGTGCAGATGTATCCGCCCACCTCGGGAGAAATCCTGTTTGATGGAAAAGACATCACGAAGCTGAAAGGTGAGGAACTCAGGCAGAGCTGGAGAAAAATCCAGATGGTATTTCAGGATCCGGCCGCTGCGTTTAGCCCGAAGATGAAAATTATAGATATTGTCACAGAGCCGTTGATGAACTTTAAACTGATCCGGCGCTCGGAGCGTGAGGCGAAAGCAAAAGAGTTGCTGCGCATGGTTGACCTGCCGGAGGATTTTATTTACCGTTATCCGCACAACATGAGCGGCGGCCAGCGTCAGAGGGTCGGCATCGCGCGTGCCCTGGCGTTGGAGCCGGAAATCATTGTGTGCGATGAAGCAACATCAGCTCTGGATGTGTCCGTGCAGGATCGCATCATTGAGCTTCTTGTGAAGCTGCAAAAGGAGAAAGGAATTTCATTTGTTTTTATCTGTCATGATATGGCGCTGGTTCAGTCATTTGCACATGAAGTGGCGGTAATGTATCTTGGTAATATTGTAGAAATTCTTCCCGGAGAGGATGTCGGAAAGAATGCGCAGCACCCCTATACGCAGGCCATGCTGGGGGCGATTTTCTCTACGCATATGGATTTTGACAAAAAGATTGAGAGCATTGAAAGCGAAGCGCCGAGCCCTGTTGATGTGCCTCCGGGATGCCCATTCCAGAATCGTTGTGATCGCTGCACGGAAATCTGCAAACGGGAACGACCCGTTCTCAGGAAAACGGGAGATAGGCCCCAGGTGGCCTGTCATCTTTTTCCTGAGTAGAAAAGTCTGACAGAAAGGGAAAAATATTTATGAAAATGATAAAGACAAAATGGACTAAGCTTTAATCATTGACTCGTGAAACTCTATTGTTAAGAGAGCGTGTTTACTCTGCCGGAATTCAGACTGAATGTGATGAATGGGCAAAAATGATAAAAAGCCTCCCCGTTATCCCCCGGGGAGGCTTACCTTTTTTGCGGCAGGCTGATATAATGCGCTTTGATGATGGAGGGATAGATGGATATGAAACAAAGGCAGGATCTGACAAAAGGAGCCATTATAAAGGTTTTTCTTTTATTTGCGCTGCCCCTGTTATTTGGCAGCCTTTTTCAGCAGCTTTACAGTACGGTGGATCTGCTTTATGTCGGTAATTTCCTGGGAAAGACCTCCGCAGCGGCGGTTGGAGCGAGCAGTATTGTGGTGACCTGCCTGATCGGGCTGTTTACGGGAATTTCGATTGGCACGGGCGTTGTGACTGCGCAGTTCTGGGGCGCCAGGCAGATGGAACGGGTAAAGCGGTGTATCTGTAACTCGCTTTTGTTTGGTCTGCTCGGCGGAATATTGTTGATGGTGATTGGAGAACTCCTTGCCAGATGGGTGCTGGTTGTGCTGAATACGCCGGAGACGATTCTGGAAGAGGCACTTGTATACATACGGATTTATATACTTTCTATTTTACCGATGATTCTCTACAATATGTCAGCCGGGATTTTAAGGGCGATGGGCGACTCCCGGAGTCCGTTTCTTGTGCTGGCGGTGTTCTGAATGTCTGCATGGATGCGGTTTTTATCGTTCTGCTGCCATGGGGTGTGGCGGGAGCGGGTCTGGCAACGGTAGTGTCGCAGTCTTTCACAGCGATTGTGCTGACCGCGTACCTGTTCAGGAGGGAAAAGCTGCAAAAGGAGCGCTGGACGGTCGAACCAATGCTCCTGCTGACCATACTGAGGGTTGGTTTTTCACTTGGCATCCAGTCTATGGTACTCACGCTTTCCAATATTTTCGTACAGAGAGTGATCAATGGGTTTGGGGAGAATGCGATAGCGGCTTTTACCGTGTATTTCAAGGCAGAAAATTTGCTTTACCTGCCAATTGTGGCTTTTGGACAGGCGATGGTGACATTTACCGGGCAGAATATGGGGGCGGGGAAATATGACCGGATTCGGAAAAGCGCGTTTTCCTGTAATCTCCTTGCGGCAGCGATCACAGCAGGGGTTGCCGCAGTCGTGCTTTGCTTTGGGAAGGAAGTACTGGGGCTTTTCTGTTCGGATGAGGACGTCATCGCGGAGGGACTGAAGATTATTCATATTTCCTTCCCGTTTTACTTTTTGTATGCGCTTCAGGAAGTTACGGGCGGAATCATCCGGGGCATGGGCAGGACGGTTCAGTCCATGGCGGTGATCATTGGAACGCTATGTGTGACGCGCGTGATTTTGCTGGAAATTCTGGCAGGCTGGATTCATACGATAGAGGCTGTCGCGGCAGTTTATCCGATTACATGGGGGTTGGCGGTACTGGCATTTGTCATATGTTATTTTTATTTGAAGAAGAGAGAACTCGGAGACGATATAGAAGAAAACCAGGAGATAAGTGAATGAAGAGCGGACAGGGAATAAAAGAAGATGTGGTTTCTTATTGGGGCGAAAGATCGCGGGACTTTGCGGCACAGCGAAAAAGAGAACTGGAAAGCAGTAAGGCCGGGCGGTGGAAAAAAGAGATCCTGCCTTTTCTTCCGAAAGACTGCAAAGAAACGAGGATTCTCGACGTTGGCAC
>JAJBUL010000006.1:20839-27203 GCA_020860365.1 Clostridiales bacterium
ATCCTGACGAGAAACCTGACCTGGACGCTGCCGCACCCGGATCTGGCGTACCGCGAGTGGTACCGGCTGTTGAAAACAGGCGGACTTTTGCTGAATTTTGACGCGGATTATGGGGAAGAGGAGGAGTCCTCTGTGGAGCTTCCGGAAAACCACGCGCATAAAGGGATTGCTTCAGAACTGATGCGAAAACACGACCAGATCATGGCTGCGCTTCCGAACAGCTACCTGAAGCGGCCGGGGACAGATGTGGAACTGCTGAAGCTGGCAGGGTTCTCCACTGTCACGGTAGACTTTCAGGTGAGCGACCGGGTATACAGGGAGATTGATGAGTTTTATAACCCGGTGCGGATGTTCAAATTGTGCGCGAAGAAGTGAAAATCATAAATGGGTATATAAACATTAACTTTGCCGGTAGACTTGAGGAGTCATGCCGGTATTTTTTTTGAAAACGGCGCAGAAGTAGCTTTCTGAGGAGAAATTCAGAAAACTGCTGATTTCTGCAAGACTCAGATCACTTTCCAGTAAAAGTCGTTTCGCTTCGCGGATTTTTTCTCCTTGGACAAATTCACCGATGGTTTTTCCGGTTTCTTTTTTGAAATGCGTGCTGAGATAGGCGGCATTCATTCCCAATTCTTCTGCAAAATTACTGGTACTCAGTTTTTCTGTAATATGGCTTTTGGTATACTGCGAAATCCGCCGGACGAGGACAGAGCCGGAGGTAATCTCTGAGAGTTCAGCATTCATCTTTGTATATTCCTGAATCATCGCATAAAAACATTCGGTCAGTTCGGGCATGGACTGGGCAGACAGGATCTCTTTCAGGTAGCGGTTATAAGCTGCGTTTGCCCGTGTGTAATCGACGCCGCTTTGCATAGATTGCCTGGAAGCGATCATGTTTGCGGTCGATATATAGATTTTGACCGTGACAAGATCGTTGGGCTCTCCGATTTTGAGAGGCAGGATGACTTCCCGGAAAAGCTTTTTTATTGCAGAAAGGTCGCCCTGCTGGATACAGGCCAGAATCTGGTGCTCCAAGTCCGGGTTGCTGTAGCCCTCTTCTTCCTCTATCACGCGTGTTTTGACCTTGTAGGGAAGATTCCACTGGAAATCCGGCTGCGGAATGTCTTTTGGAGCTTTCAGATGAAGAAGACGGCAGAGAATCTGAATGGATGCTTTGATGCCGGCAAGGGAATGCGGGCGGATGCTGTCAAAATACTGCCGGATGGTGTCCAGATCCTCCGTCTTCCTTCCAATTCGGTTCACGACCCGAAGCGCCTCGCGTTTCGTACAATCCGTTAGAAGCGTAGGCCCAAGTATAATTGTTGTATCGGTGCCAGGAAGATGAATTCCGGCAAAATACACATCTTCCGGGGTGCAGGCATACCAGACATCCGGGAGATCCCCTGACAGGGAAGAGTACAGCAACAGCGGAAGATTATAGTCCTGCGGCGCCAGCGCGTATCTTTCACAGATGGTTTTATTCTCAAAGACTGTGACAGGGAGGCTAGTGCTTTCGTAGAAAAGCTTCAGCAGGGGAGAGATCGATGTTTGTCTGGCGTTTTTCATAGGTGCCTCCTCTAAAGGTAAAATGTGGTCAGGCGTAGCCATATGACGAGTCAGCAGTAAATGGCTCACCAGATAGTTACTGGTTTTATAAATGGTATGAAAATTATAACATATAACCAAAAATATTGGTATAAGAAAATGTGGCCGACAGGCTAAAATGCAATCACAAACAAGAAACGGGTGAACAACCACGGGACTGGTAAGCCGCGCCATTAGAAATTCGTGCGAAAGCACGAAGGCGCGGTACCGTCCTCGATTTCCGGTGGAAATCGGGACATTGCCTGCATCCCGCATCAAAAGATCGATGCGGGACATAGAAAGGAGGAACGAATGGAACAAAAAGAGTTGTATAAGCCGTTGGAAGATCCCTATTACGCGGAACCTTATATTGATGTTGAGGAGTGGAGAGATCTCCCTGTTCGGCATTACTATGTGCATGGCGGGTTTCGCGGAACGGATGTGAACGGCAGCAATGAATGCCGGTTTTGTTTTTACTTTCCGGAAAGGGATGCTTATGAAAATCGCTTTTTTCAGTATCTGTCTCCGGCACCGGAGGATGAGCACGAGAGTGAGCATCTGACCGGTGAAGACGATAAGATTTCCTTTGCGATCACGCACGGAGCTTATTATGTGGTTTCCAATCAGGGCGGATTTATTCCGGGAATCGATTGCGCGAGACTGTACAAGACAAGTGCTAATACAGCGGAATTTGGCCGAAAGGTAGCGATGAGACTGTATGAGACAGAGAAACGGCCTTACGGATATGTCTTTGGCGGAAGCGGCGGAAGCTTCAAAACGATCAGCTGTATCGAAATGACGGATGGCGTCTGGGATGGGGCGGCTCCATATGTATTGGCCAATCCCATGGCAACCCCGAATGTGTTTGCACCAAGATGCCGGGCGATGCGCGTGCTTGGGGAAGACGGAATCGCACGCGTCATTGACAATATGTCCCCCGGCGGAAGCGGAGATCTCTTTGACGGCTTAAACGAAGAACAGAGGGAGGTTCTGGCGGAAGCAACCAGGATGGGATTCCCGAAGCGCGGCTGGTTTTCAGCCGAAACGATGGGGGATGGCTCCCTGATGGTATTAGCTCCGTTTATCTATCAGGTGTATCCGCAGTATTTTACGGAATTCTGGACGAAGGAAGGCTATGAAGGGGCAAATCCTGAAAGCAGCGAAGCGAAGGCGCGAGTGCGGCATGTGACGAAGGTTTCTGAATTGCTGCTGCCGTATCAGCGGGAAGAGGCAGAATACACCAACGTGGATAATAGCTGGTGGAATGTCATGACCGGCAACAAGGGAACGCCGCAGATCCGTTTGGAGCAGGCGCCGCCGGAGGATGCGTATCTTCTCCACAGCAGGATCCGGGTACTCTCCGGTGAAGCGAAGGGAAAAGAATGTGCCATTGAATCCATCGAAAATGGAGTGCTTACTGTTCATGGTGCCAGCGAAGGCGGCAATACCGGAAACGCGCTGGAGGGGCTTGCGGTCGGCGATGAGATCATGATTGACAACAGTGATTATCTGGCTATGCAGACTCTGCAGAGGCATCAGGTGCCGGATGCGACCTATCATGTATACGACCAGTACCGCAAAGAAGACGGGACGCCGAAATATCCGCAGCTCCCGGTCCTGATTGCCCCCATCATTGCGCAGAATGGAGGCGGAAGCGTTCCGACCGGAGACATACACGGAAAGGTGATTGCCAATTGTTCCATCCTGGATGAGAGCGCATATGCGTGGCATGGAGACTGGTACCGGGAGGCGGTAAAGCGGCATCTGGGAGATCAGATGGATGATCAGTTCCGGCTTTACTACAATGATAACTGCACCCATAACGACAGCGTAAAAGACATGGCAAATCCTCAGTATGAGATTGATTATGTCGGCATCCTTCATCAGTCCATGCTGGATCTGACGAAGTGGTGCGAGCAGGGCATAGCGCCGACTGCAAGTACAAGATACGAAGTGGTCGACGGGCAGGTAATTGTCCCGGAATCCGCGGATGAGCGGGGAGGCTTACAGCCGGTGGTAAACGCGTATGCTGATGGCAAAAAGAGTGTAAAAGTAAAGGCCGGAGACAGGGTTTCCTTTACGGCAACGATCACGGCTCCGGCCGGTTCCGGCAAAATCACGTCGGCTGCATGGGATTTTGAACGCACCAATGATTTTTCCCGGGAAGAAACGCTTTGCCTGAGTGAGGACGGAAGAAAGGCAACCGTGATATGCAGCCATACTTTTACGGAGCCGGGGACTTATTTTCCGGTAATCAGGGTGAAAAGCCAGCGCTGCGGCCGGAAAGAAGACGTTTTCACCCAGTGCAAGAATCTCGACCGCGTGAGAGTGATCGTAGAGTAAAACGAAACAGGGAAGGTGAAATACCAGACCAGAAAACACAAAAAAATGGAGGAATTTAGCTACTATGAGGCTGAAAAAAGATATCAATATCTCAGAATTACTGAAGGACGCGCAGAAGTGTGAGCATGATGTGTATCTGATGACCGATGATGGGGACAGGCTGAACCTAAAATCCACCTTATCCCAGTATGTACTGGTTGTACTGGCCGGCAACAGGGATGTGTTAAGAGCGACGGAGCTGGTCTGCGAACCGGAAGATGAAGAAAAACTCAGCTATTATACAGAAGAATAAGGAGGAGATACCAATGAGCAAAAAGGAAAAAGCAAATCAGGAAGACCGGGTTGGCGCCGGTAAAGTCATTATCTGGACGAGCAGTACCGTATCCAGAACCATCACCGTGCTGGTAATGGGGTACCTGATGGTTTATTGTACAGATACCCTGATGCTTGCACCGGCTACCGTCAGCCTGATCCTTGTACTCAGCAAGCTCGTGGACGGCGTAACGGATGCGTTCGCAGGATTTATTGTTGACCGGACCAAAACAAAGTGGGGCACCGCAAGACCCTATGAGGTCTTTATTGTCGGGCTGTGGCTGGCAACGTGGCTGATGTTTTCCGTGCCGACAGGTCTTAGCACAATGGCGAAATACATATGGGTTTTTGCTATGTACGTACTGGCTAATGCGATTTGCACAACCTTTCTGACTGCAAATGCGACCCCGTATATGATTCGTGCATTTAAGGGAAAGCAGATTGTGAAGCTGACTTCTTATGGCAGTATTCCTGCCATGATTGCGGCAATTGTATTCAACGTTGCGTTCCCGATTGCTATGGGACATATTGCGACATCTCCGGCCGGATGGAGCAGACTGGTGGGAATGATCGCGGTTCCGCTGGCAGCTTATGGACTTCTCCGCATGATCTTTGTAAAGGAGCAGTATGAGACGGAAACATCCGCTGTAGCAGCGGAAAAGCTTCAGGTAAAGGATATCCTGAAGGTAGTGAAAAACAACAGCTTTATCTTTATTCTCTGTATCATCACACTGGTATACAGCGTCATTGCAAACATGGGCGTTATGGTGTATTACTTTAAGTATATTGTCCAGAATACTGACCTGATGGGTATGATGAGCCTAGTAACGATCATTACCATTCCGCTGCCGTTTGTTTTCCCGAAGCTTATTTCAAAGCTTTCGGTGGCAAAGCTGATGATGGCAGGCTTCCTGCTCTCCGCACTGGGGTATCTGATCAACTTCTTTGCGGGAGCAAATTTTGCGGGACTCATGCTCGGCTATCTGTTTACCGGCGCTGGCACGGTTCCGGTCAGTATGCTGATGCCGCTGGCGATCATCGAGTGTGCGGATTTCAATGAATGGAAGGGAATCCGCCGCATGGAAGGAACCTTAAGCAGCCTCAATGGCCTTGCGACGAAGGTCGGAAACGCGGCCGGGGCAGGTATCCTGGGAATCCTCCTTCAGCTCAGCGGATATACCGGAGACCTTGCAACGACATCGCAGGGATCGATTATCATGATCCGTATGCTTTATACCCTGGTTCCAATGATTGCGTATATCATTGTGGCAGTGATGCTGTATTTCTACAAGCTGGATAAGCTGATGCCGCAGATCAAAAAGGACAATCAGGAGAAAAGGGCGCTGGAAGAAGCTGCATCAGATAATAAATAAGGAAACACAATAATAGAAACATAATAATAGAAACATAATAATAGAAACTATGCCTGTGTGCGTAATTCTGCTTTTGCCCTGTACCCATACCGTGCAGGGCAAAACAGAGCTAAAAAGAAAAGTGAGGAGTATCGTCATGAGACAATTTGAGATGTGTGAACTTGTATTTACGGGACCGGCTTTGACAGAAGATTATGCTTCGATTGACCTGACTGCTGACATTTCATGCGGCAGTGACACGGTTTCCGTGAAAGGCTTTTACGCGGGAAACGGAGAATACAAGGTACGTTTTCTGCCCAAAACAGCAGGAACTTACGATTACCATGTAAGCGGCTGTATCACAGCGTCCGGGTCGGTAGAGGTGGTCTCTGGTGAGGGACACGGAATGGTCGTTGTGAAAGAACAGCATTTTTCTTACGAAGATGGTACGGTTTACAATCCTTTCGGCACGACCGTTTACGCACTGGCACACCAGAATGAGGAGCTGGTCGAAGAGACCATGGAGACACTGTCAAAAGCGCCGTTTAACAAAATTCGTCTTTGCGTATTTCCAAAGCATTATGACTATAATCACAATGAGCCGAAATATTACGCATTTGAAAAGAACGAAGATGGTTCCTGGAATGTGAACCGTCCATGCCTGGCGTTCTGGGATGATTTTGAAGCGAAAATGTGCCGGCTGGGGGAAATGGGAATTCAGGTGGATCTGATCCTGTTCCATCCGTATGACCGGTGGGGATTTGCAAAGCTCT
>JAJBUL010000018.1 GCA_020860365.1 Clostridiales bacterium
ATGACTGTTCCTCCATAAATATCAAACATTGAACACATTATATACTATCTCAGCCCAAAAAGCAACCATATGTTCTATGATTTAGCGTGATTTATTATTTGTTCCATGCAATTTATTCGTTTGCCATGTATGAAATATCAAAACAGTTTTTCAGACATACCTGTTCATACATAAATGCGGAGCGGTTACCCACTCCGCACCCACATTACACTACTCATAAATCAGCGATGAAAATATAATCTCCTCAGCTGCGTTCCTGATGTTATTAACAGCGCCAACCCAACCAAGTTGATCTCTGGCTTTGAGTGCTTCGTCCACACCTTGCTTTTCCATCATCTGCTTCATCAGACGCTTACCTTCCGGAGCCAGTGAACTTTTAATATGGCATACTACCCGGATGTCCGGCTCGTCCTTCACTCTTCCGATCAGCAGCACACTTCTTGCTGCCGCCTGAAAATCAATAGAACCCAGGCCGCGGTAAGAAGATTTCACGCCACTGTTCTTGTTCATGTGGCCGATCAGGATAATCGCGCAATGATACTTTTCCGCCAGCTCCGACACACGTTTCATCAACAGCCTGATCTCATTCGCCCTGTGCATGTCCACATCAGCGCCGAGGAAGCCCTGCAGCGGGTCTAGAACCACAAGCTTTGCTTTCGTCCGCACAATCGCCTCTTCTAGCCGGTAATCCTGCAATGTCAGCGGTTGCTCTCTGTCATCAATCACCAGTACACGGGAACAGTCAGCTCCCGCCGCAAGCAGCCGGGGTTTTATCGTATCCCCCAGGCCGTCCTCCGCGGTCTGGTAAATCACGTTGACAGGCTCATACTTCTGTACAGGTACTTCATCTTCCTTTTCCTCACTACCATTATCAATCCCGCCATCAGTGAAAACCTCTTCTCCCTTTGTCAGCTTCGCTATGATCTGTAATACTATAGTCGTCTTGCCCTCACCGGGGTCGCCCTGTATAATCGTGAGCTTCCCATAAGGGATGAATGGGTAAAGGAGCCATTCAATCTGCTCGACCTCCACTGTCTCCATATTGATCAGCTTCAGTGCTGGCTCTGGTTTCCGTTTGTCATAATTTCTTTCCAAATTTTCTCCTTTCCGGTTGAAAGTGGGATGAGACTCTGGTAGAATACCCATAGAATTTGATGGGCGGGTATTCTGCCAGGCCTGTGCCTTTAGGTGTTTGCCGACACTTAAAGGCATTTTTATTCCTCATCTTTCATTCCCTGCATTGTGCATGTGATCAGTTCTATCATGTTTAACAGGTCAGGGTTTATATCGCTGCTATCGCTGATCCTCTGCAATTCTTCAAGCACCTTTGCAAGCTCATTTTTCAAAGCCTTATAAACTCTGGGATTGCCGATCACCACAACTTCCTGCTCCTGTAACCGCCGGATAATATAATCCTGTTTGGTCAGACCCGATAATCTGACAGCGGTTTCAATCTGTTCGTCCTCCTCCGGCGACACCCGGAGCGCAACCACCTTGTTCCTCCATCGCCCCTGTCGGTCTAAGATCTTTGCTGACATGTGGCCTCACCTCCCTTCTCTTCGCCTCCGCGCCCAAACCGTGCCGTATCCAGCCGATCTGCCATCTCCGTCTGCCGCGACGGGAACAGGTGTGCATAGCGGTAAGTAATTTTCTCACCCTCATGTCCGACTCTGTCACCAATGGCAAACGCCGTGAACCCCATATCAATCAGCAGGGACACATGGGAATGCCGCAAGTCATGGATACGGATATGCTTTACACCAGTCTCCTTGCAGCCGCGGTCCATCTCATGGGACAGGTAATGCTTCGTAATCGGGAAGATGCGGTCATCCGGCTTCAGGCTGTAAAACAGCTTCAGACAATCCTGCATCTCATCTGCCAGAAACTGCGGCATCCGGATTACGCGGTTACTCTTCTTTGTTTTCGGAGATGTGATTACATCCTTTCCCTTCAGGCGCTGATAGGACTTATTAATCGTCACCGTCCGGTTCTCGAAATCAAAATCCGCAGGTGTCAGCGCAAGCAGCTCTCCCTCGCGTATACCGCACCAGTAAAGCATTTCAAACGCATAATAGGAAAGTGGTTTATCCATCATCGCCTCCGCAAATTTCAGATATTCTTCCTTCGTCCAAAATGACATCTCCTTACTTTCCTCCATCCCCATCGTCCCGGCTTTCTTCGCCGGGTTGACCGTCAGATCGTAATATCTGATCGCATGGTTAAAGATAGAACTAAGTTGCGCGTGTATCGTTTTAAGGTAAGTAGGCGAAATCGGCTTCCCGTCCTTCCCCTTCTGGCTCCTCATCTCATTCTGCCAGTCAATCGCATCCTTCGCTGTAATCTCCGATACTTTCCGCTGTCCCAGATACGGCAAAATCTTGCTCTGGATAATGCTCTCCTTCGTCAGCCAGGTATTTTCTTTCAGCCGCGGACGCACATCCTTTTCATACATCTTGCAGAAGCTCTCCAGCGTCATATCGAGGTCTGCTTTCTTCTGCAACTGGAACTGGCGCTCCCATTCCTGTGCTTCGCGCTTCGTCGCAAATCCGCGCTGGCATTTCTGCTTGTTCTCACCTTTCCAGTCCTTGTAGCGAACCATGGCATACCATGATCCATTCTTTTCATTCTTGTATACAGGCATTTCAAGCCCTCCCTTCATAAGCCTGTGTGCCGTAGAAATGTTCGTAAAAGAATTTACGGTCAATCCTTCCGGCAATCGTGACGCAGCCTGTCTTTGCAAGCTCCTTGTTCAATTTCCGGATCAGTTTGTAGGCATAGGATTCTGAAACATCCAGCGCCGTCATCACTTCATCCACTCTCATGAACATTTTTTCCATAAGCTACCTCCTTTTCAATTTGTTATACATTTTTGTATTGGCTCTCTCTTATGTTACTATACTTTTCTGTATTGGTCAAGTGGTTTGCAAAATAATTTCTATACTTTTTTGTATCATTGTTCACCGACATTATAGTTCTTAAACAAAACGCCATTTTAATACAATATTTCT
>JAJBUL010000179.1:0-1479 GCA_020860365.1 Clostridiales bacterium
ATGCAGAGCTGCAATCCGTAGTATCATACCCTTTTGTCGCTCGAATCATAATATATAATTATCGTTCGTATGTCAATAATAGTTTTTAAATCCGAAAATCCCCTTTTTGCAATCGTAAACCGCAAAAAGAGGATTTCATAAGTTCTTGTTTATTTTGCGTTGTTCTGCTTATTCGCAGGCACCGACCGCTTCACACAAAATATTTACCACACCGTCTATCCCGAACAAACCGCTGTCAACGCACAGGTGATACGTTTCCGTTTTTCCCCATTCCATATCCGTGTAGTAATTATAATAAGCGGCTCTCTCTTTATCTGTGTTTCGAATCCGCTTTTTCGCTTCTGCTTCGGAAAGATGATTTCTCTCCGAAACACGCCGGATGCGATGTTCCGTTTCTGCATGGATAAAGACGGAGAGAACATTGCCCTGTTCCTTCAATATCTGATCCGCGCAGCGGCCGACGATCACTGCCCGGCCCTGTTTGCCGATTTTTCGGATTTCCTCAAACTGAACAATGACTGTTCTGAGAGAGACAGGCAGCATATGACGCTCCGAAGCACTGACCATTCCAATGGATGCGCTGAACCATTTGTTGGCAAGCTTTTCATCATACTTCGCCATCACTTCCTCCGACAATCCGCTGCCCTTTGAAGCATTCTCCAAAAGAAGCGTGTCATAGTAGTCATATCCCAGTCTTTCGGCAAGTTTTTTTCCGATTTCTCTGCCGCCGCTTCCATATTGACGCCCAATCGAAACAACCAGATTTTTTCCCATTTTTCATCGTCCTTTCCTTAAAGTTTTTTCCAGTTTCTTTTTATCAGGATCACTGACACAACAAAAGCCAGCGAATCCGCAAACGCTCCCGTCCACAGGACACCTTCTACACCTAGCGCCAGCGGCAGCAAAAGTGCAGCCGGTATAAAGAATATCACCTGTCTGGTAAGTGACAGCACCGTCGCCAGTTTTGGTTTCCCGATCGCCTGGAAAAATACGCTGGTCACCATCTGGCATCCGTTCAGAGGACAGGCCAGAAGGAAAATGCGGAAACATTTGACGGCAAACTCGTTATACAGGTCAGATTCCGATCCGAACAGTCTCACAATACTCATGGGTTTAAACTGAAAGATCAGGAAGGCGATAATCAGTATGATCGTTGATGCCGTCAGCACCAGGCGATAAGTTTTTTTTACCCGATCTACCTGCTGATTGCCGTAATTATATCCGAAGATTGGCTGGGCGCCGGAGGCCATACCCATGACAGCGGCGATCAGGATCTGATTTACCTTCATGGTTATACCGATGGTTGTCAGCGGAATATCCGAACCATAGACAGACCGCGCGCCGTATATGACAAGGACATTGTTTGTGACTGCCATGATCAGAACGATGGCAAACTGCTGAATAAAGCTTGAAATTCCGAGACTGCATACTTTTTTCATCACATTTCCGGAACGCACAAAGCATTCATTTTTCATTCGG
>JAJBUL010000179.1:1489-3000 GCA_020860365.1 Clostridiales bacterium
ATGCTATTGAATTTTCGAAGATAAGCCAGATAAAAAACGGCATTGAATATCTCTCCGAGAATGGTCGCCGTCGCGGCACCCTTTACGCCCCAGCCGCAGATAAAAATGAACACCGGGTCAAGAATAATATTTGTGGCACATCCGATCAGCAGCCCGGCCATGCTGTATTTCGGACTGCCGTCCGCCCGGATGATACTCGCAAGCGAAGAATCAATGGCCGCGAACAGGACTCCCCATGAAATGATACGGCCGTAATCAAGCGCATAGGGCAGGATGTCTTCCGTGGCGCCGAACAGCAGGCACAGCGGTCTGAGAAAGATCTGAAACAGAATACATAAAACAATTCCCGCCGCTATGGTCATAACAATCCCATTGCCGACGCCTATTGCCGCGGATTCCGCGTCTGACTGCCCAAGCTTCAGACTTAAAAATGCCGCAGATCCGTCTCCGACCATCAGAGCCAGAGCAATGATAATAACGGTAAGCGGCATCACGACGTTGGTCGCACCGTTTCCGAGATAACCGACGCTCTGCCCGATAAAAATCTGGTCTACAATGTTGTAGAAAGCATTCACCACCAGAGAAATGATGCTCGGTATACTGAACATTACTATTAATTTACCAATCCGCTCCGTTCCAAGCGGATTGACAGCTGCACAATTTTCACTCATATATAGTACCTCCTGCGCAATATTTTAACTTTGCAATGGCAGCCGCAAAAAAGCGGCTATATAATTTCACATTTCAGTCTGATGTGTGTGAATAGTAAAGTCCTATTGCAATTCGCAGGAATTATAGCACAACATTTCTTGATTCATACATAAATATATGGTATCGTTAATGAAGAAAATGCATTAATCGAGGTGGAAGAGTTGAACATACAGCAATTAGAAACATTCATACAGGTTGCGGAAAATCTCAACTTTGCAAGAGCTGCCGAGGTGCTGAACATGACGCAGTCCAATGTCTCACGCCAGATTCGCTCACTCGAGGAGGAACTCGACGTCCGGCTTTTACTGCGAACAACCAGAGCGGTAACGCTCACGCCGGCCGGCCTCAGCTTTTTAGAAGATACGAAAAAAATTATGATGACGCTCCGCACCGCTACCGCCAAAATCCATCAGCACACAGAGACAAATATACAGGTCATAACGATCGGTTGCGGGAACGAGGTTGATCTGGATTTCCTGTATATTATTTTAGAAGAATCAAAAAAGCGCCTTCCCGAGATTCATCCTTTTTTGAAAATCATCCCTCACCGTTCTATTTTGTCATTGTTTTCACAGGGGGACATCGATATACTTTTCGGATTCAGAGATGATATCCCGCTTCGCGGCGGCATGGTTTATAAAGAGCTGGATAAAGTTCCGCTCTGCTGTGTTTTTCCCGAATCACATCCATATTCAAACCGCGAATCCATCCTCGAATCCGAACTTTATTCAGAAAGCATCATTCTCTGTAAAGAGGTTCCGTCAAAAGCGGTTGTTATGCAGGAACAGGCCGCGTCACAT
>JAJBUL010000162.1 GCA_020860365.1 Clostridiales bacterium
TATCTCATGGATTCCGAAAGCTGTAAAACCGCCGGGTTATTCATCGCTTACTTCATATCCTTCATTCTTCAGTGTTGCCGCGGCTTCACTCACATCGCTGCCAATTCCAATACCATATAGTGATACATTTTTTGCCCCTTCATTTTTCATGCTGAACGTATCATACAGCCACTCCAGATAGAACCCATCTGCCTCATATGAATCATCTGATAAAAACTGCCACGAAATCGTCCTGGTCATGCCAAGAACATCTACCAGATACTCATATGTTTCAAAATACAAACTTACATCCATGGTTCCGTCATACCACACACCCGCATAAACTTCGTCCCCGGTTCTTCCATAAGTGAAGTCAATCGCAGCATTTCCACCTTCCAGCGTATTGTTAATGTAATAATGGTTCCCACGGCGAATGCACAGCGTATCACACCCGTCTCCATCCCAGTCGCCCGAGAGTACGGAGTCCGATGTTCTGCCAAAGGTAAAATGAATGGCCGCATTGCCGCCCTCCAGCGTATTGTTGATGTAGTAAGTGATCCCGCGGCGGATGCACAGTGTATCATAGCCGTCTCCGTCCCAGTCGCCCGAGAGTACTTCATCATCGATCCTGCCGAAGGTGAAATCAATCGCGGCATTCCCGGATTCCAGCGTGTTGTTGATGTAATAGTGGTTGCCGCGACGTACGCAGATCGTGTCACAGCCATCGCCATCCCAGTCGCCCGCAACTACCTCGTCCGATGTCCTGCCGAAGTCAATGTAAAAATCTGCCTCTCCGCCCAGTGTATTGCTGAAGTAGAAACGGTTCCCGCGGCGCACGCAGATCGTGTCGATGCCGTCGCCATCCCAGTCGCCGATCAGGACTTCATCGGAGGCCCTGCCGTATGTAAAAGTCAGATCTGCATTACCTCCTTCCAGCGTGTAGTTGATATAAAACGTATTTCCTCTACGCAGGCAAAGAGTATCCGAAGCAGTAGTCGTTGTGTCCCCTGTGTCCCATTCACAGATAAACGCGTGCCCTCCCGAGACAGTGGATGTGTTAAAACCGCCGTCATTCCACATTCCTGTCGTGTTCCTGTAATAATACATGGCATAGTCTTCTTTGCCCGCCTCATTATTCGGTTCTCCGGAAGACCAGTTTGTATATGATACTTCCTCTCCGGTGACCCAGACCCACGTACCTTCTTCCGCCTCATCCGTGAATCCAAAATACGCATTGCTGTAGCCCTGATTTTTCATAGCCTGAAAAACAAAGCTGTCTTCCTCAGCAGAGGTAATTGTCGCCAGATGTCCGCCCAGGGACTCGCAATACTCCTCGGCCCAGGCAAAAGCCTCCGCGCCGATCAGCGATAAATCCTCCAGGTCAAATACATAATAATAATGCCCCTTATATTTTACAGCTCCATCGGGAATATCCGCGCTGACCTCTTCTGAGTCCCCACTCAGAAATTCCTCCCACTCCAGATTCCCATATAACCCAAAGTAAATCTCACCGTATTGCTCTATAAGGTTCAATAGTCTCTCACGATTTGCCGTCTCTGTATTCGCCCGTGATATCAATTCATTTGCCGTCTCAATATTTTCCTCATAAAAAATATTGTTGATAATATTTGTAATAATTCAGCGGTCCAGATAATCCTCCAGCCAGGTAACCGCAAAATCATTGCCGAACATCTGGAACTCCAGATACCCGCGGAAACAGGAAAGATAATTGACAGCCGCAGCCGTATCTGTCCAGTCATTCATATAATCTGCCGCAGCCGTCATCATCCCCATCTGCATATAACAGTCCATGGTATACAGAAGCGCAAGCTTCAAATTATTGGAAGCGCTGTCCGTAGTGTCAAAAAGTATATTCAGCCCCGACACGCTCAGATCAACTGTTTTCAGAATCACATTTGCGTCGCAGAGAGCGTCCCAGCCCTTTTCTATCGCTTTGGACCACAAGTTTGTCAAGACCGTTTCGCCAAAAAAGTATCCGACATCAAGGTTTTCAAGCATCTCTGTGATCTCGTCACAGGCATCGATAAAACCTTGATTCGGTGTACTCATAGCCGCACAGGCATCCCGCGCCGACTGTATCAGCGCAATCCGCTCTTCCTTTACTTGCTGCAGTGCCATATATTCTGAGACGGCGTTGATCAGATCGTCTGCTGACTGAACCGCATCAGAAGCATCATTAATATAATCTATAGCAGTCGAAATATTTTCTATAGTTGAAAGGTTTTTCAGAAAAGTTTCCGCCTCGTCCACTGTCAGATTCCGTATATAGTAAACGGGATTTTCCGACAGTTCCTCCGCCGCCGCCTGATACAGGTCGGCACTGAATTTTGAAACATCATCCAACAATTCTGTCTCTATACTATGTCCGGAATCTTCATCCGCTTCATAGGTAAGATACGACATCAGAAGCGTCTCATAGATGTACTTCTGTTCATCGGCAAACTGACTGCGGTATGTATTGTTAAAGTAAACGCTCCACGCTGCGGAAATCGTGACCAGTGACGTGTCATCCAACAGGTATCCTCCCAGCTGTTTGTAAACCGGATCCTGAAAACTCTCAAATGTGGAATATAAACCGTCCCCATCACCGAACATGCCATAAAGCATTGTATCCGCCATCCACAGATCATAATCCGGCACTTCATCAGAACTGTAAATCTCCAATTCAGAATCTATGGCCTGATCATATAAATCTGCCGATTCTGAGTATGATTCATTTCCATTGTTTAATCCCTGTGAATTCTCCTGCGCCAATACCATTCCGCTGTTTGAAAATACTAATGTTGCTGACAAAATAACGGCTATCCATCTTTTTTTCATGATTCTCCTCCTCTGCCAAAATGTAATTACGGATTAATCACTTTATGGTCAGTAAATGCGCTAAGCACAGCTGACGCTGTGCCTGGCATTTTCCATCTGATATACCATTTTTTATACGATGACATCCCCGGCCAGCGCTTCCGCCTCTTCCGTATTCGCGGTCTCAGCCTCGCGGT
>JAJBUL010000104.1 GCA_020860365.1 Clostridiales bacterium
GAAGTTTTTTTGAATTAACGCCATTTTTTAATGCCGAATCCTAAAGTCAGGTATTATACATGACCTATTCTCGTTTGTAAAGAATCGATTTATTTCGCAAATAATTTTGTAACCGGCCTTCACTAATTTCCCAACAGGATATAATAGAATTTTTATATCCTGGTTCATCTTCTGTGGTACAGATTTTTAAAACGACCTGTACATATTGCCCTTCGGATGTCCACAAGCGTTTTATCACCAATCCAGTATTTGGATGTTTATCCTCAATAATATAGTCAGGCTCCGATAACACATCACCCAAATACTCTACAATCATCTCATAAGCATCCGGATGACGCTCCTTAATATGCCGTATTTGATTACCTGTTATGATAACCTCATCTGTCCGGATATCTTTTGTAATGCATTTGTATATATCGCTGTTGATTTTGCCGATTAAATACACAACACTTCCTCACAAATAGTCTCTAAAGCTCCACCCGCCCCTCCAGCGCGCGCAGCAGGGTCATCTCGTCTATGTACTCCAGATCCCCGCCAACCGGAACCCCGCTTGCGATGCGGGAGACCTTGATGCCAGTCGGCTTGATCAGCTTGCTGATGTACATGGCCGTCGTCTCGCCCTCGAGGCTGGAATTGGTCGCGATGATGACTTCACTGACATCCCCCTCAAGGCGCTTGATGAGCTCCTTCAGACGAATATCGCCCGGCCCGACGCCGAGCATCGGCGAGATCGCGCCGTGCAGTACATGATAGACACCCTCGTATTTTCCGGTCTTTTCGTAGGCAGCGAGATCGCGCGTCGTCTCGACTACCATGATCGTTTTTTTGTCCCGCGCCGGATTGCTGCAGATCGGACAGATCTCCTGATCGGTCAGCGTACAGCATTCCTTGCAGTAGCGGACATTCTCCCGCGCATCCGTGATCGCATCTGTGAGCTGCTTTACCCGATCTTCTGGCATATGAATGATGTGAAACGCCAGTCGCTGCGCGGATTTGCTGCCAATCCCCGGCAGCGCGGAAAGCTGCTCGATCAGCTTTGACATCCGTTTTCCGTAGTAATCCATCAGAATCCGAACCCTCCAAGTCCACCCATGCCGCCGGTAAATTTCGACATCACTGCTGCGGATTCCTCGTCTACCTTGCGGAGCGCTTCATTCGTCGCCGCCACAATCAGATCCTCGAGCATCTCGATATCATCCGGGTCTACGACCTCCTCCGAAAGCTTCACCTTTGTCACTTCTCTTTTTCCGGAAATTGTCACTTCAACTGCACCACCGCCTGCCGCTGCAGTAAACTCCTTCTCCTCCAGAGCCTTCTGGCTCTCCTCCATCTGCTTCTGCATCTTTTGCGCCTGCTTCATCAGATTGTTCATATTCCCCGGCATTCCGCCCTGAAAACCGCCTCGCTTTGCCATAATAAGCCTCCTTTTTCTTCTAAAAATAGATTGCCTTTATTTTACTATAAAAAACTGTCCTACGCCACTACATTTTTGTCACAGTTCAAAACAGTAAAGCGTGGATCTGTGGCCTGCTGTTCTGAGCATCCTACTGTTCTGATTCGTTAATCCGCCGCGTACAGCGCCGCGCCGAGCGCCCCGCACAGCTGTGCCTTGTCACTGATGATCAGGGTTGTGCCCAGACGGTCCTCCAGTGTCTTCACCAGACCCTGGTTCTGCGCCACGCCGCCGGTCATCATGTAAGCTTCTTCCCCGCCGACGCGCTTCACCAGCGCCGCCGTTTTGGAGGCGACCGCCTTATTCAGACCGTGAACGATGTCATCCGGCCTTTTATTCTGCGCAATCAGGGAAACGACCTCCGACTCTGTGAAAACGGTGCACATACTGGAAATGGTAATGTCCTCGTCCCAGCTCAGTCCCGCGCGGCCAATCTCATCCAGGCTCATCTCCATCGTCCGGGCCATCATTTCCAGGAAGCGACCGGTACCCGCTGCGCACTTATCGTTCATAACAAAATTCTTCACAGAGCCATCCTCATCCAGCCGGATGACCTTGCTGTCCTGCCCGCCGATATCCACGACCGTGCGCACTTTTGGCTCCAGGAAATGTGCGCCTCTCGCGTGACAGGTAATCTCTGTGATACTCCGGTCGCCGATCTGGATCGCCGTACGCCCATAGCCGGTCGTAACTACCTCATCGATGTCCTCCCGCTTTAGTCCCGCTTCCTGAAGCGCACATTCCAGCGCGTGCTCCGCGCCGATCGCCGTGCCTGCTCCGGTCGGCAGAATAATGCCTGCCGCGATTTTTTTATCCTTATCCAGAATCACGACGTCGGTACTCGTTGAGCCACTGTCGATCCCGGCAAAATATCCCTTGCCCATATGTGGCGCTCTCCTTCCACTTAATCCATCCTCAGAACCATCTATATGCGGCGATTTTCCCTGACCGTCTTTGTCTGCTGCGGAAAATTCGCCATCCATGCCATCCGCCGGTGCGCTCTCATTGGCTCGCGCCCCGCGAATGATCTTCGCAATCTCCGGGTTCAGACTCAGGCTTTCCGCAAATGCCTCCAGTCTCGTCAGCAGCTGCCCGCTGCTCTGTACGGTATAATCCGATTCAATCTTTAAAAGCGGCGCATCCGTGTGCGACTTAATATCTGCATATTCAAAACTGTAAAAATCACAGAACTTCACGGTATGATAAATAATTCCCGCAAGCGCAGGATCCTGATAGAGCTGCTTGCGCCCGGTGGCGTCCATCATCCGCATACAGGGAATCTGCCCGAGCAGTTCCCCCGCGTACCAGTCCATCAGGGCGTCAAAATCCGCCGGAAGCTCTCCCACTGCTGTCAAATTACCAATCTCTGCTGGACCTTTGGGGTCCGTCCCATCACTTGCCGCTGACAGTTCTTTCTCTGACGCCGCAAGGTTTTGAGGCTCATCGTACGTCCAGGCAACCGACCGGTTGTGCACACAGGTCTCGTTGACAACCGGCAGCGGCATACTCTTCTCGGTCATCACAAAAAGCTCATCCCCCATCCGGGCGCCAAGCACCGCAATGTGCGGCACCTGCATGCGTTTCCGCGGGGCAAATGCTTTTCGAAAGGCTTCATAATCAAAAGAGCGTCCCTTATACTCGCCGTATTTTTTTGCCAGATCCACAAGCTGCGCTGCCACCCGCTCCCGGCTGCAGGCATTCCCGCAATGGAGCATATCTACCATATACAAAAAGTCCATCTGGCCCATGTCTTCCAGCAGGTCGTATACGCTGCGAATCGTGTCGCAGCAATTAACCAGCACCAGCTCTTTCACATCCCCGGCGAGCACCGCTTCCAGCACCGATTTGCCAAAGCCGCAGATATTCGGATGCGCGATCTGATCCGCGTAGTCAAAGCCCTCCGGCATATGATTCAGATTTTCACATGCTCCGCCAAATGCCGCCAGAAGCTCCAGCGGCGTATATTTACATACATAATATGTTTTACTCACAGTCTATTCCTCGCCGGGAAAAGCAAGTCCCGCCCCTACAAATCCATTCTGCCATTTTTTACACCTGCGCGCGCATCCTGTCAGCTCAGCATCTCCAGAAACGCCCCCAGCCGCGTGGCGGTCTGTCCCTCTCCGCCGTGGCTCCGGTCACAGCCGTCCCCATCAAGAATCAGCGTCGGAAGGCCCGCGGCCTCAAATCGCTTCTTTGCCAGCTGCGAACCGCCCAGCGTATGCTTGCAGCCCCAGTGGTTGAACCAGACGACGCCATCCGCCTTCGTCTCCTTCGCGTGCCGGATTCCGGCGTCGATCCTGCGGATAATGCTGCCGTTCAGCGAATGGTACACAAGCCGCATCGCCATATCCTCATACGGATCCTCCGCGTGATGCTCCAGGTCAATGACCTGTGCAAGCTCACAGCCGACGATCTGCGCGCTCTCTTTCAGCAGAAAGACCTCCTTCACCGCTTCGGACCAGAATGGGATCGTATGCATCCAGTATATGCGTTTTCCTTTGGCTGATTCCGCCTTATTAAGCCCTTTGAGCAGACGCCTGGTGTACAGTTCCTCTTCTTTCGTACCCAGCAAAATATTATTTGTCATGCCGCAGTACATGGGAGATACCAGATCCTCCGGAATGTATTTGTCCACACGCCATTTCTGAAACTGATCATAATTCTCCAGCGTCCTTCTGCTGCGTGCCAGACGCTTGCGCAGACTCGTGTCATCAATCTTTTTACCGGTGGTCTTTTCAAGAAAAATGCCCAGATCACGGAGCTGGTCCGCCACATAGGCAACATTCGCATCGTTTCGCTCCGCCGGAATATCAATCGCGAAGCTCGGCACGTCATACAAGGCCGCCAGCTCCTTGAAAGTCAGCAGGTTCGCGTCACAGGCCAGGCTGGTATAGACAATACAGCGCGGCCTGGGAAGCAGTCCTCTTTCGGCCGCCCCGATAAAAGTCTTATGATAGCTGCACAGCGTCTCCGAAATCCCGGAATCCTCTGCCGTCTGCAAAAACGCCCGCTCTGCCTTCGAGCCAGACAGGTAACAGGAAAATCCCTCCACATTGTATGGAAACAGGCCAACCTCCTGCATCAGCTCACAGGGTGTAAAGATACTGACCAGAATACTGTGTTCCGGATCCTTCAATGGTTTTAGCATGGTGTCCATCATCAGGCGCGCCAGATACTGATCCGCCGACGATAATTCCCGCTCCGGCGTAAGCCGGAGCTTCAGGTTCTGTGCCTCCCACCCTGTTTTCAGAAGCCCCCGCGCCCGCTCCGGGGTGGTCTCACTCCATTTTTCTATATAATGACCAAACGTCTCTACAACCTGCAAATTTTTCTTCCTCCCTGCAGGAAACGGCTTTCTGCCGATATCCTGTCTGCACAAATTACCTGCGCATTATACGACACTTCCAGAAATTTGTAAAGGCGAACGATGCACTACGTTTTTTTCTTGCCGCTGCTACTTTTTTCATACATACCCAGTAATTGCGCTCTTCCGGAGTATGGGCAGCAGCAATCTGCTCTTCCAGCTCTTCCGGTGTGGACATCCAGTCACCGCGCACACGCCCCTCATCCAGACAGCGGTATGCCTCCCGCATGGTTTTTTCATCCGTCCCCGCACAGATCAGGTCTTCCTCCACCTGCCAGGAAGCTTCCTCGTATCCATCACTCATAAAATCCCAGGTCTTAGCATCAAAAGCAAGTTCAAAAATCCGACTGTCCCCAAGATCAGGAAGATAACAGGCGTCTTCTACACTTTCTTCAATATGGAGATAATAAAGAGAAGCACGGTTCTTACCTTCTTTTTTCCGGACAATGCGCCCCATACGCTGTATTCTCTGCCTGTGCCCGGACGTCCCGGACAAAATAATGCCAATCGACGCATCCGGAATGTCAACGCCCTCATCCATCGATTTACAGGTGATCAGAATCCGATACTCACCAATGCGGAACCGCTCCAGGCTGCTGCGGTTTGCCTGTTCCCCCATCTTTGAATGACAGCGGCCAACCCGCCCTGGATATTGCAAATTCAAAATACAATATAGCTCCTCCGCCTGTGCAATTCGTTCCCCAAAAACCAGAATTCTTTTCTGTTGCCCAAGCAATCGAATCAGCGCCTCCGCGCAGGAGAGCCTCGACGACGCCAGACACACCAGTTTCTTCCTTTTATAGGACAGATTCAGATAGACCCGTGCCAGGCGGCCAGTCTCCCGATTCCCTCCGCCCCCGCGCTGTGCTTCCGATGGCTGCGCTCCCTGCCTCCGCCCGGAAGAAAACGATGCGCCCGTCATCCCGGTACTAAGCCTGCGAAGCTCCTCAAACAAATCCCGCTGACTTAATCCATCTAAAAAAGGAGCCTTTTTTCTTAACACATCAAAGCACCGTGTCATCTTATCAGTGAGATCCTCATATTCAGCCATTTCGTCCGGCCAGAATGTCAAAGCAACATGAAACACATCGATCGGGCAAATCGTTTTCCTATCGGTCGCTTTCGCCATTCCGTAAGAATAGATACGCGGCCCCAGCGATTCCGCAAGAATACGCCCGTCCATCCCCGAAGGCAGCGTGGCCGATAATCCCAGCGAATAATAGGCTGCCTCTTCCCTGTTGATCCGGGTCAGAAATTCAAAAATCAGGTGATTTTCCCCGCTTGCATAATGATGGCATTCATCCGCTATCAGAAAAACGGCTTCTCCGCTCTCCAGCTGTGCCAATATCTGCCGCGCCAGCTCATAACGGGCAGAATTCACCACATAAATCATATATTTACAATTTATCGGATCCTTCCGTCCGCCGCCGCGAAGCCCGATCCTTCCGTCTTCCTGGGATTGCCGGTTTTCTCTCTGATGATTCCGAAGAGCACTTGCCCATTGCCGCATCAGGGAGCTTGTGGGAACCACGATTTTCACCATTACTTTTTGTCCCAGCTTCTGCTCCAGAGCGTCAATCGCACGTATGGCAAGCCTTGTTTTCCCAGAACCGGTAACCGCCTGAACCATACCCCTTCCGCCATTTTCCAGCCAGCGCTCCAGGCATTCTCTTTGCCACTGATAAGAAGGATCCGGGCGTTCTTCCGGCACGGTCACACAGGAATCTCTCTTCGCCTGCTCTGCCTGCGGCAAATCTTTTCTCATCTGTGTTCTCCTTTTCTGCTTACACTTTTGTCTCCTTCTATCATACTACCCCGGAAAGAATTTTCAAGCAGGTTCCTCTTAACAGCCGCGCTTTCCAGTAAAACCTTTCTTTTCTTCTGCTTTTTCGAATCTCTTTCAAAACATTCTGTTGAAAAGTTCCTTCGTTTCATATATACTCCATAATTATAGTAAACGATATAAGTTGTTTTCGTTTAAATCTAACATACGCAAAGGATAAACGCATATGAATTACGAAGATCTCTATCAGACCCTTTTGCCTGACGAAAAATCACTAAAGGATGGCATTGCCTCTCTTCAGAAGCTCCAGAAAACCATCGTCCGGGAGACGGAAAGCGGCGATCTCAAATATCTGTCCAGAGACTTAAACACACTGGCGCAGACTGCTGCCGCGCTCTCGGCAACCATTGAAAATCTGAGCAGCTCCGTTCACTCTTTTGACGCAAAAGCTTACTTCGAAAGCGGAGATTTCTCCTCACAGATGCTGGATATCTGCCATGAGCAGAATGTAGATGTCCAGGGCGAATTCCCTGTTTACGAAATGTTCCCTCACCGCGTCAGGCTGGATGTGGAAAATCAGGATGTCTACCTGGACAAAAAGAGGATCCAGTGCATGCGACCGGCCAGTTTTGTGAAAACGGTAAAAATCAGTCAGGAGAAACTGAAGAAAGTCCGCTTCAACGCGGACGCTTTTGCCAGCGAACTGGAGGATGCTTATGACCTGGCCATGCTGAAGCTTAAGAAAAAGCCGGGTTCCGTCCTCTATCTGACAAACCTGTATAAATTTCTGACCCCTATGAGCCGATTCCGTAAGGACTATGATCTGCAGAGCTTTTCTTATGATATTTCACGCCTCTATGCGGAATTCATAGAGGGAATGAATAAGACAAAAAGTGGAAAGACCTTTGATTTTGCGCCTGCGCACGAAAATAAAAAAGCCATCCGTATCCTTGACGCATATGGAAATGAACAGTTCCTGGCGACGATCCGATTCTTCTGATCTCTGCCTGCGTCTGTGTGCCAAATACAGTATTACTTTTACAGAAAGAAGGGTGAAAATGCCAGAGTATGAATCGACAGCCGGCATCAGTTTTCTGACTGATTTCTGGCAGAAACAGTATCTTCAGGAATACATCCGTGACGGCGGGAGCAAGATAAAATTCGTGACCGGCCGCCCCGGCAGCGGCAAAACACACTTTCTGCGGCTAATGACAGGCCTGGCGAAAGAAGAAAATTACAAAACAGTCAGCTTTTCCGCCAAAGATATCTGGATGCACGACTTCCGTGATATTTACGTGGAAATCATCAGCCAGTGCGACATTATGGACTGCCTGACGGCAGCCAGTCAGAACGTCATCCGGGAAATGGGGTATGATCCTGCTGAAATCCCGGAAGGAATGAAATTCATCGACTATCTCTCCCAAAACGGCTTCGGAGATCCGATGACCAGACGTGAAATACGCTCTGTTCTGCGTCAGATTTTCCTGGATGATCCGCTTTTGGACAACAATTTTGCCCTGGCCTGCAGCATGCTCACCGGAAGCATTCTCGGCTATCCCATCCTCGAAGAGCAGAACAAAGATCTGCTCCTTTCCTGGCTGAGGGCAGACCGCGATGTAAAGCTCGCGCAGCTGCGCGCCCTCGGGTTTTACCCGGCCAAGATTACCAGGTACAACGCGCGGAATATGCTCCGCTCTCTGGCGGAGGTGATTCATATGGGCGGATATTCGGGGCTCTTTCTCGCGATTGACGATGTAGAAATTCTCATCAGCCGAACAAGCCTGGAAACGGTGCATTACACAAAAATGAAGCGTGACGACACCTACGAAAGCATCCGCCAGCTGATCGACGACATCGACAGCATGCATCATATTTTCTTTGTTTACGCATTTGACCGGGCGCTCATTGAAAATGAAAATGCCGGTCTGAAGTCCTATCAGGCTTTATGGAACCGGATTCAGAATGAAATCGTTGGCGAACGCTTTAACCGTTTCTCAGATATGGTAGATCTGGATCGCCTGGCTGCCCAGGAATACACCCCGGACATCATTGTCGCTATTTCAGAAAGTCTGGCCAGACAAAAGCAAAACACGCCAGTGACTCCTCTGGACAAAAAAGGCGCGAAAGCTCTGGCCGCACAGTCCCGCAACGGCAGCGTTGGCCTGGCGCAACAGATTTTAAATGCGATGGAGGTGGGAATCAATGGCTGACACAAGTTATAATTTTGAAGCCCGTCACATGATCGAGGCACTGCGCTCCGGCATTCCCTCTCGCGCAGTGGGCGCCTGCTTTTCCGAAGCCCGTCCCAAAATCATGAAGGAAATCTGCGGACAGCTGGAACAGGTCAGTGAAAACCAGAAATCTGGCGGTAAGATTATCTGCGGCAAATATGGCGAAGGTAAAACACATCTGCTGAACACCATTTTTAACCTCGCCGGAGCGGACAACATGGTCGTCTCCTATGTCTCACTGAGCAAGGAAACACCGATGGACAAGCTGTATCTTTTTTATCAGAAAGCCATGCAGAACACCTATCTGCCCAGACGGCAGCAGCCAGGCTTTATGCATGAGGTAGAAAATATTTCCGCTAACAGCCCCATTGCCAATGAAATGCTGCTCTACGCGGCAAAACAATTAGAAACAGACAAGCTCTATTATCTGTTCCGTTCTTACCTGAATACGGAAGATTCGGATGAAAAATTCATTCTCCAGGCTGACCTGGAGGGAGATTTCATGGCAAACGCCCCGCTGAAAAAGATTTACCGGCGAATCTTCAACCAGCCCGCAAAATACAATGTAAATTTCGTAAAGACCAGACATTGCGCGGATTACTTCAAATTCATGAGCCATCTGTTTTTGCAGATGGGCTATCACGGATGGGTCATTCTCGTAGATGAGACAGAGCTGATGGGTCGGCTCAGTAAAAAAGCCCGGCTGAATGCTTACAAAAATATGGCGAACTTCCTGCTCCCGGAAAACTGCCCGGAAGCGACCTTCACTTATTTCGCACTGGCCTCCTCCTACCCGGAAGACGTCATCGAAGGAAAGCACGAGTTTGAAAACCTGGAAGCCACTTATCCGGAACAGCCGGATTTACAGGAACCGATGCGCACGGTTCTGAACCTTTTGAATGACGCAGAGCAGCTCCAGCCCCTGACCAAAAATGAAATTAACGAGGTACTTCTGAAAATTCAGGATTTCCATGGGCAGGCCTACGGCTGGTCGCCCAGTTTGTCCGCGCGAACCCTTGCGCGCTCCACACAGTCCGGCGGCTACCTGCTCCGGACAAAGATCCGTGCCGCTATTGAGTTCCTCGACCAGCTCTACCAGTACGGAAAAGCCGGAAAAACAACCATCAACGGGCTGGGTGAAGAAACCTTTGAAGAAGAGGTGCCTCTGATCAGGGATATCTGACCAGAGACAATTCCTCCACTGCGCCAGATGCGTGTTGCGAAAGCCGAACATTTCCACACCCGCCTTGTGCATAACAATCAAACTGACTGTGGCAGCTTTTCTGTTTTCCCACAGTCAGTTTTTTTATTCAGACAACTCTCCTGTGCCCTTCCTGTCCGTATCTTTTCACTGCCTGACTCGATTCCGTCCATTTCGGAAATAATTTTCTAATGAATTTTCAATGACAAATGTTTTTCGATATGTTACAATCGTATTAAATTTATGTTCAATTTTGTAATGTTACCTCGAAAAGTATTACAAGTCACTCCTTAACGACATTTACGCCCTTTCAATCTCTGCTCATGTGACTTGCAACAGGCAGCATCACAATTATGTATCCGTACGCATATCTGCCTTTACCAAGCGGGAATTATACGATATAATGCCTGTAAAAGCGGCAGATTTGATTGTCGTCGAAGGGGAAATATCCGCCACATCAGGCAGGAAGCACCCCCTGCGGCTGAGGGGAATATTTTATGGAAATAGAGTTTCTCAGGGAATTTATCGTTTTAAGTGAGACTTGCAGCTTTCAGGATGCCAGTGAACGGCTATACATCACCAATTCCACACTCTCCAAGCACATCCAGAAAATGGAAGCAGAGCTTGGACATCCCCTGTTCGAGCGCTCCACGCGCAAGGTAACCCTGACCGAAATGGGACGCATCCTTCAGAAAAACGCCAGCGAAATCCTCACACAGTATGATGAAACACTGATTCAGATGAATAAGGAAGCGGCAAAAGCTACCAACACCCTGTCTGTTGCTTTTACAAATACCACCTCCCGCTATGGAGTCCTTGACGCCATTCTGGCTTTCAAGCAGAAATATCCGGATGTCAATCTCCAGATCGCCGAACTGGAGGGACCGCCTCAGAAATCCACATTTATAGACCGGCAGGCTGAATTTATTTTCGCAAGCGACAAAGGCTGGGCCACGAAGGATATCACGCATCAGATATTCGCAAAAGAAGAAGTCGTTCTGGTTACATCCGAAGAGAATCCGCTCGCACAGAAGTCCATTCTCAGTCTCTCAGAGATCGCAGAAGAGCAGCTGCTTCTCCCGGATCGGGCCTTTTTGCAGGATCTCCTGTTTGGAGCCTGTACAAATGCCGGATTTACGCCAAAGGTTCGGATGTATACCAACAATACGCAGACTGCCTTTTTGCTGGCCGCAAATAACTACGCCAGTGCGATTTTTCCACGCGCCTGTCTCGAGGAATACACCGGCGACAAAAAAATCCACGCGGTCGCGTTTTATCCTGCGATTACATTTGAGGTCTATATGCTGTACATGGCCAATAAGCCTTTCTCCGCTGCAGGGGAGCTGTTTTTTTGATTATATCACAACAAATTACTTATCATCCGGAGGTTTGCTATGAAAACGCTTTATCTACATATTGGAACACCGAAAACAGGCACCTCGTCCATTCAGGCGTTCTTAAGAAAAAACAGGAAGCTTCTCTCCAGGCACGGCTATAGCTTTCCGCTCATGCCATTCACCTACCCCGGTGTCCCCATACAGCGCAACGGGCACTTTCTGATGGTGATCAGCTCCTCTCTGGAGAACAGGAACACTCCTTCTGATAGTCCCACCCCGCCAAAGACGAATGCCCTCTGGAAAGAACATTATACAGAAGGGCTGGCCACACTTCATCATGAATTTGAGTCCTGCGACAATGTCATTCTGTCTGAAGAACGGCTCTGGAACGCCATCTATTATGACCCCATGAGCTTTCTGGAATTTCTGCCAAAGGACGCAGCAGAAAATAGCTATTGCATTAAAATTGTCGTCTATCTGCGCCGACAGGATCTCTTTCTGACCTCCCTGTGGAATCAAAGAGTGAAAGCCACGAAATCCGGTGAGACACTGCCGGAATACCTGGACAACCTGGCCATACAGAAACCGCTGTACGCTGATTATGAGAAAACACTCCAGACTCTTTCTGACACTTTCGGTAAAGAGAATATTATTGTGCGTCGTTTTGAGCCTGCTTCATGGGTAGAGCATTCAATCACAAAGGATTTTCTGGATGCCATTGGCATGGATTATCATCTTTCCTTCCAGCCACCGGCACATACCGTCAATCCCAGCCTGAACGGAAACGCCCTGGAGATACAGCGGCTTATCAACCGCTCTGATCTTTTATCAAACTCAGAAAAGCTCAACCTGTCCGCTTATTTGAAGGCAATCCCTGAAAGCACTCAGACCGACCGTGCTTTTCAGCATTTATCTGTAGAAGAGAGCGCCGCTCTCCTCGCACACTACAAGGACGGGAACAACCGCGTTGCGGAAAGCTATCTGCACGACGGATTCCCACTTTTTTCTGATGAGATCAAAGAAACTCCCATGTGGCAAGAGGAAAATCAGGAAATGCTGGCCGATACCATGCGCTATTTTCTCACCGTAACACATGATCTGTATATCAAAAATCAGGAACTGACCAAAGAAAACAAAAAGCTGAATGCGTTCCGGGAAAAGGTAAAGCATCCCGCCCGCACCGTTAAAAATAAAATCTTTAAAAAATAAAGAAACAGCTGCATATTCCGTCTCATTCTGGCAATCCTTATAGTCGAGCAGACAGCAAAAAGCTGGATGTGCGTGCCAGGCCATCATCTGGCTGCATTTCGCCTGTACCGGCTCTGCGGAATGAAAGGATGAGGTGGAAGAAATGAATAGACGATGGACTTGGAAAGAATTTATCACAAAGCGCAGCACAATCTGGACACTGAGCCTTTGCCTGGTCGGCGTGGTCGTCCTTGGCTCTCTGGCAGCGGTAAACAGCTCCCGGAAAGGAGAAGATACGCAGCCTGAGACCGGGACAGGCCAGGTCGCTTATCTGGAGGAAGACCTTGATTCCACGGATGACGGCAGCAGTATCTCTACGGACGCGGCAAATGAGGCTGAAGGCGCCCTGACGGATGTTGCTGATACCAGCGACAGCATACTGGCCGACATGACCGATGGTCTGGAAAGTGCATCTGGAACTGCTATAGGAGAAAATACATCAGACACACAGGCAGAAAACTCTACAGACGCATCTGCCGATACAGGAAACAGCCAGAATATGGCCTCCCCGGATTCCATTACAGATGCCAGCGCGGATAGCAGTGCGGACTCCGCCTTTTCAAACGCAAATGCGGATGGCAGCACAGATACCCTTTCACCTGATGCTGCTGCAAACAGCGACGCCGACTCCGCAGATGGATCCATAGACTCCGACGCTGACCTCACATCCGAAACTACTACCGGCGACTCGGCTGAGGCCTCATCCGCAAATATCATCTCTGAGCAGACTCTGCTGGAAGCCGGAGTCAGCTTCCTGGACGAGCAATCTCTGCTCTGGCCTTCTGCTGGAACCATCGCGATTGATTACAGTATGGACAAAAGTGTCTATTTCGCGACCCTGAACCAGTATAAATACAACCCTGCTCTCATCATCAGCAGCGACACCGGTAACCAGGTCCTCGCTTCCGCCAGAGGAATCGTCGAGTCCATTACCATCGATGAGGAAACCGGCACCACACTGGTATTGAACATCGGAAACGGTTATAAGCTGACCTATGGACAACTCATGGAAGCCGCCGTATCCGAGGGCGATGTCGTAGAAGCCGGCGATCTGCTCGCCTACATCAGCGAACCGACCAAATACTACAGCACGGAAGGCAGCAACCTCTACTTCGCCATGACCAAAGACGGAGAACCAGTCGATCCGGTGTTATACCTTGAATAACCAGAAGGCAGACCATGCACAAAAAAATCAGGCGGCGTATACTATATATGCACAGGGCCGCATAAGAAATTCCCAATTTACGCTACGCCACTGTTACCACTTGCGGTCGATCTTTAACAATCTTTATTCCTCTCTTTGTAAAATACTGTTTTCGGCCGCTTATTGATATAAGAAGGGATGGTTTCCCATCCCTTTACATACAGGATCATTCTTAACTGTGAAGGTACCGAACAATTATGATCATCCTATAATTTCCGGTACAACGTAAAATACATCGTAAGAAAACAGGCCAGCCCGCCAACCAGGTTTGAAATCGGCTCCGCGATAAACACTCCGTCTGTTCCCAGCCCCATGAACATTGGAAGAAAAACAGTCAGCGGAACGACGATCACAACCTTGCGCAGAATAGAGAAAAACACCGCTCTCTTTGCTTTCCCCAGTCCCACAAAGGTAGATTGCCCCATGAACTGCAGGCTCATAAAGACAAATCCAAAGAAATAAAGCCGCACCGCCCTGACTCCAGACTCCAGTGTCTTTGCGTCACTGGAAAAAATCCGGATAAAGGCTGCGGGAAAAATCTCGATCACAATCCAGATAAAGGCTGTATAAATAATACCGGTTATCGCCATGAAGCGAATTCCTTCCTTCACCCGGTCTGGTCGTTTCGCCCCATAGTTATAGCCGAGGACCGGCTGTCCGCCACTGCTGATACCAGTCACAGGCAAAGAAGCAATCTCACGGATGCTGTTAATAATCGTCATAATCCCAACGTACAGATCCCCGCCGTAATTCTGCAGCGTCACATTGCACACAATCTGCACAAGACAGTTCGTCGCCTGCTGCATGAAACCGCTCACACCCAGACTGATCACTTCCAGCACAATTCTCCCTCTCAGCTTCATAAAAGACCGCCTGAGTTTTATCTCGGTTCTCCCGGCTGTCAGAAAATGAACCACCCAGATGGCTGACACACACTGGCTGATCACCGTTGCCGCCGCCGCTCCCTGTACCCCGAGAGAAAAACCAAAAATAAAAACCGGATCAAGAATCAGGTTCAGCACCGCGCCAATCACCGTCGTCCACATGGCCGTCCCCGGAAAGCCAAGCGCACTGATAAATCCATTCATCCCAGTCACAATCATCGAAAACAGTACGCCGAACAGATAAATCCCCAGATAGCTTTCCGCATAAACAATCGTGGCGTCACTTGCGCCAAACAGGTACAGAATCGGCACCCGAAACACATAACAGACTGCCATCAGAACCACTGACGTAATCAAAATCATGGTAAATACATTCCCCATGATCTTTTTTGCCTTTTCCTCCTCCTTCGCCCCTCTCGCGATGGAAAACAGAGGTGCGCCGCCGGTTCCAAACAGATTTGCAAATGCCAGAATCAGAGATGTAATCGGAAAAGTAATTCCTACTCCGGTCAGCGCCAGACTGCCTACTCCCGGCAGATGGCCGATGTAAATACGATCCACGATATTATATAAAAGCTGTACCAGCTGCGCAATTGTCAGCGGTACTGCCTGCGCTGTAATGTTTTTCCACACCTTTCCAACGGAAAAATCCCGCTGTGTACCTGAATTATGCCACATATGTTTCCTCCGGAGCAATATGACCTGCTTTCTGTTTGGCCATGCGTCATCGTGAAACAATCTGAGATAAAACGACTTACGCCGTTTCCTATAGTTCTTACTCTAGTTTTGCAAATCATCATCCTCCACAATATCAATATCCATGTGCACCTGCTCCCGCACCCGCTCATCAATATCAATTTTAGACAATGTGCCTCTTTGCAGCCCTTCATCCTGTGATATGACAAATTTCACTTCCACCTGTTTTCCAACCCGCTCCGCGATCAGCTGTTCCAGTTCGGCTTTGCGCTCCGCGTTATTCAGATAGCGCTCCGCCAGAAAATCCGCAAATACTACGTATAAACGCTTATCGTTCTCGTCCCGCGAATTGTATTTCGGCACAGCCGAGCTAAGCACGACCCGAAACATTCCGCTTGTACCATTGACGATCGTTTTCCACATTTCACAAACCTTTTTTAAATCCTCCGGCGCTGCCTTTGGCAAAGCTGCCGGTGATATACTGCCCACATCCTGGAAAGAAGCATCACCAGTTACGTCCGCATAATTACTCTGACCATGTCCATTGCCTGCCCCATATGTGCCAGCCGTTCCACTTACACCGCCTGTCCCATATGTGCCAGCCATTCCATTTGCACCGCCTGCCCCATATACGCCATCCGTTACTCCGCCCTGGCCCGGGCGGGCACCCGGCACTGCCACACCCTGCTCAACCATCCGCTCCAGCCTACGGATCCGTTCAACCAGGGAAATCTCATCCTTCTCCGCCTGCGGCGTACACAGCTTAATCAGAGCCATCTCCACCTGCACGCGCTTGTTGGTCGCGTAACGGATGGAATTCGACAGTTCCGAAAAAATACGGATATAACGCATCAGAGTATCGCTGCGAACCATCGCCGCTTCCTCACGCAGCTGAGCCAGATTTTCCGTCGAAACATCCAGGATATCTTCCATATCATCGGAGGCTTTCATCAGCATCAGATTGCGCAGATACCAGGTAAAATCATTCACAAACTGCGTCAGATCGCGTCCCTGCAGAATCAGCTGCTCCAGCGCGCGAATGGATTCCGTCAGCTCTCCTCGCAGAATCCGGCGCAGCAGCTGACTGAACACATCCGTATCAACTGCGCCAAGCACCTCCAGTACCCGGTCATAGGTCAGCGTCTCACCCAGATAAAAAGCAATACACTGATCCAGAAGGCTTAAAGAATCACGCAGGGAACCGTCGCCCTTCCTGGCAATATAGCGCAGCGCCTTTTCCTCCGCCTCGACCTGCTCTGTCTCCATCAGCTCCTGCAGCCGGGCCAGGATCGTCTCCTGCCCGATCCGATGAAAATCATATCGCTGACAGCGGGAAAGGATGGTAATCGGAATCTTCTGCGCCTCTGTGGTAGCCAGAATAAAGATAACATACGAGGGCGGCTCTTCCAGCGTCTTTAAAAGAGCGTTAAACGCACCGGTTGAAAGCATATGCACCTCGTCGATGATATACACCTTATATCGTCCCGCGGTCGGCGAATACGCGACTTCTTCTCGAATCTCCCGGATATTGTCCACACCATTATTCGAAGCGGCGTCAATCTCAATCACATTCATGGAAGACCCCGCCGCGATCGCGCGGCACATCGCACACGCATTGCAGGGATTACCATCAACGGGGTGTTCACAATTCACAGCCTTCGCAAAAATCTTGGCGACAGAGGTTTTACCAGTTCCCCTGGTGCCGCAAAACAGGTAAGCATGCCCCAGCCGATCCGCCCGGATCTGATTTTTCAAGGTTTTTACAATATGATCCTGCCCTTTCACCTCATCAAACGTGGACGGGCGGAACTTACGGTACAATGCGGTATAACCCATATTTCGTCATCTCTCCTAACGTTCTCTCCTGATCTGGCCACAAAACCAGAACTCCCCGCTTTATGCATCCAGCCAGAAGCTTTTTCTTCCGTCTGACCGCTATACGCTGCCGGTTTCTCATGCAGCCCGGTACATAAAAACAAGGAGTTCTTTTCCTTATATAAGATGTCTTCCTGTTAATTCCTGCCAATCAGGATCCTCTGGCACTTCTTCCATTTCTGGAATACGCTCCGCGTCAGTCGCCAAAGCAGATATCCATCAGCTTGGCCTCCGCGATGATTTCATCCTTCGGAGAAACCACCTTCAGCTTCCCTGCCACATCGCCGAGCGGCACCTTCTTCATCTTGTTATTCACAATCCCGACCATATATCCGTACTCTTCTTTGAGGATCATATCCGCACATTTCAAACCAATACGGGTAGACAATACACGGTCATATGGGCACGGGCTGCCGCCTCTCTGTGTATGTCCCGGAATCGTGATGCGCACCTCCGGTCCGTTCGCCGCCTTGATCTCATCCGCCAGTTCATGCGCGATAGAAGCGTTACCTCTCTTCTGGAGCTTTGCCGCGTACTCTTTCTTACTCAGCTTCGCATCTTTCTTGGAGATCGCACCTTCCGCCACCGCAATTACGGTAAAGCCCTTGCCAGCCTGCGTACGCTTGTCAATCGCAGCTACTACCTTCTTAATATCATACGGAATCTCTGGAATCAGGATGATATCCGCGCCGCCGGCAAGCCCCGCATACAGGGTCAGCCAGCCCACTTTATGTCCCATAACCTCTACGATAAAGACACGATTGTGCGAAGCCGCCGTCGTATGGATGCGGTCAATCGCATCCGTCGCGACATTCACAGCACTGTAAAATCCGAATGTCATGTCCGTGCCATAGATGTCATTATCAATTGTCTTCGGAAGGTGAATGATGTTCAGCCCTTCTTCGCGCAGCAGATTCGCCGTCTTCTGTGTACCATTGCCGCCCAGGATTACCAGACAGTCCAGCCGCAGCTTATAATAATTCTGCTTCATTGCCTCCACTTTATTCAGGCCCTTCTCATCTGGCTCCCGCATGAGCTTAAACGGCTGTCTGGAAGAACCAAGGATTGTGCCTCCCTTTGTCAGGATACCAGAAAAATCCTTCGAGGTCAGAAGGCGATAATCACCATAAATCAGACCCTTATACCCGTTCATAAAGCCATATACCTCGAGCTCGTCCAGATTGCTGGAGAGTCCCTTTACCACACCGCGCATTGTCGCGTTCAGCGCCTGACAGTCGCCACCGCTTGTCAACAGACCGATTCTTTTCATTTCATTCACTTCCCTTTCTCTCTGTATTCACAGGAAACGTTACCCCATCGGATACACATCATCAGAAGAAACCAATAGGGCAAAACCTTTATACCTGTCAGTATACCGCAAAAAACGGAATGTCTCAACAACATTATTTTTTTATTTTCTACTTTCCTGTGGATTTTTTTATGTTATACTATAATCTTGAACGAATCTGATACTGACCGCATTGTGAGGAAGACGACGCTACGCTTTCATCCTTTCGGTTCTGCGCCATTTGGGCTGATGCCAAACGCCTCCCTTTGGCAGCGATACGATTGACACAACGAATTGACGTCAGATCTGTCAGATGCAAGAAAAGAAGAATCGAGGAATCTTTCTGTGAACATTACTGCAAAAACCAAATTCACCTACGCGATCGGTGGCCTCGGCAAAAATCTTGCCTACGGCTTTGTCGCGTCCTACACACTTTACTACTACAATACCATTCTTGGCATCAGCGCTTCTTTTGTCGGGGTTCTTCTGATGATAGCACGAATTTTTGACGCCTTCAACGACCCATTCATGGGCGTAGTGGTGGCAAAGACCAAGAGCCGCTATGGACGCTATCGCCCCTGGATTCTGACTGGCGCCGTGCTGAATGCCTTTGTTCTATATGCCATGTTCGCGGTTCCGCACAGCCTGTCGGGAAATAGTCTGAAGACGTATGTCACGATCACCTACTTTCTCTGTGGAATCACCTATACGCTTTCCGACATCCCCTACTGGTCTATTATTCCGGCCATCACAAAAGCCGGTACTGAACGCGAGAGCCTGACTGTATTCGCCAGAACCTTCTCCGGCTTCGGCGCGGCGCTCCCCACCGTTTTAACCATGAGCCTTCTGCCAATTCTGGGCGGGGGCACCGATACCGAGCATTACCGCAAGGGTTTCGGCATGCTGGCATTTGCCATCGCCATCTTTTATGTGGCGACCACCATCATCACGGTACGCAACCTGCCCAGCGGTGAGCTACACGAACCGCATGACGCCTCCATCCGTGATCTGCTGAACGCTCTGCTCAAAAACGACCAGGCGCTCAATCTGGCCGCCATCATCATCCTGTTTAACTCAGCGATCTACATGACGACCAACCTGCTGCTCTATATGTTCCAGTACGACATCGGCGATGAGAGTCAGTACACCATTTTCATGGTCTTCTCCGGCCTGATCCAGTTTGCGGCTATGACCCTGCTCTATCCGTTTTTCCGGAAGCGCTTCACCAATCGGCAGATTTTCTTTACTGCCTGCATAGCCGGAATTCTCGGCTATATCGGTATGACGGGTCTGATTTTCGGAAATTCTCTGACCCTGACAAAGCTGCTGCTTCCTGGCGCACTGATCTCGCTGACGAATGGAATCGGCTATGTCCTCACAACCGTCTTTGTCGCAGACGCCGTCGATTACGGAGAATCCATGACCGGACAGCGCGAGGACAGTGTCGTCTCCTCGCTGCAGACCCTTATGGTAAAGCTCGCTACCTCTATTGCTTCCTTCGTAGCCGGCATCGGTATTGACCTCACAGGGATTAATGTCGCCGCCGAGACACAGACCGCTGCAGCAAAAACTGCCCTGCGCACACTGTTCGCGGTGCCTTCCCTTCTGCTGATGATTGCGGCACTGCTCATCTTTCTGCACAAGAAAACCATTGGCGCAGAACGGTAAACGTTTCTCACGACGTTCCACTCTGCAAAATGTCTGGTACAATACCATTCAAGTGCAAAACCCCCGTAGCCGGCTTTTCCTATCCGGCCACAGGGGTTTTTCTTTGTCTGTTTATTCAACAATATTTTTCTATTTGTGTCTTTTTTGCCGCTTAGCCTTTTTTACATCTCAAACGATTCCGGATCTACTTTCACTTCCACCTTATCCAGATGCCAGATCTCATCCACATACTGCTGGATGGTACGATCCGAAGTAAACTTACCGCTGCAGGCCATATTCATCATGGCCATTCTTGCCCAGCGGGTCTCATCGCGGTATGCTTCCTCTACTCGCTTCTGCGCAGCTGCATAGGACTTGAAGTCAGCCAGAATGAAGTAGGTATCTGCGCGGTCAGAGCTGTTGGTATTCAGCAGTGAATCGTAGATATCGCGGAACAGCTCCGGATTGTTGTGTGAAAACTCACCATTGATCAGCTGCATCAGCACACGACGAATGTCCTGATCATTGTTGAAGTAATCGGTCGGATGATAGCCGCCCTCATTTTCGAAGCGGATGACTTCGTCCGCGGAAAGACCAAAAATAAACGCGTTCTCTTCGCCAACTTCCTTTACAATCTCCACGTTCGCGCCGTCCATCGTACCAAGAGTCGGAGCACCGTTCAGCATGAACTTCATATTACCGGTACCGGAAGCTTCCTTACTTGCGGTCGAAATCTGCTCGGAAACATCCGCCGCCGCGAAGATCAGCTCACCGTTGGATACTCGATAATCCTCGATAAATACGACCTTCAGCTTGCCGTTGATGGAACGGTCGTTGTTGATCACATTTGCTACATTATTGATCAGTTTGATCGTCAGTTTTGCGCGGCGATAGCCTGCCGCCGCCTTTGCGCCGAAAATAAAGGTTCTCGGATAGAACGGCATCTCCGGATGTTCCTTGATCTGGTCATACAGATACATCACATGAAGGATGTTCAGCAGCTGACGCTTGTACTCATGCAGACGCTTTACCTGCACATCGAAGATTGAGCGCGGGTCAACATCAATACCATTGTGCTCCTTGATATACTTCGCAAGGCGCACCTTGTTCTGATATTTGATGTTCATGAATTCCTGCTGTGCCTTCGGGTCGTCCACATATACCTTCATCTTCGCGATCTGCGGAAGGTCCGTGATCCACTCATCCCCGATATGATCTGTCACCCAGTCCGCCAGAAGGGGGTTCGCGTGCAGCAGGAATCTTCTCTGCGTGATACCGTTCGTCTTATTATTAAACTTCTCCGGCATCATCTCATAAAAATCCTTCAGTTCCTGATTCTTCAGAATCTCGGTATGCAGTTCTGCCACACCATTCACGGAATAGCCAGCCGCAATCGCCAGATGCGCCATCTTCACCTGTCCGTCATAGATAATCGCCATCTTGCGGACTTTCTCCTGATTGCCCGGATAACGGCGCTGAATCTCATTCACAAATCGGCGATTGATCTCCTCCACAATCTGATAGATACGCGGAAGCAATCTGGAGAACAGTTCAATCGGCCATTTTTCCAGCGCCTCGGACATAATCGTATGGTTCGTGTAAGCACAGGTCTTTGTCGTGACGTCCCACGCTTCCTCCCAGGTCAGCCCTTCTTCATCAATCAGAATACGCATCAGCTCCGCAACCGCCACGGTCGGGTGCGTATCGTTGAGCTGGAAGGTCACCTTCTCATAGAATTTGCGGATATCGTCATGTGTTCTCTTATACTTCGCAATCGCGGTCTGCACACTGGCAGAAATAAAGAAATACTGCTGTTTCAGACGAAGCTCCTTGCCTGCATAGTGGTTATCATTCGGATAAAGCACGTCCACCAGGTTCCTCGCCAGGTTCTCCTGCTCTACCGCCTTCTGGTAGTCACCCTTGTCAAAGGAATCCAGCTGGAAGTCCGTCACCGCTTCCGCATCCCAGACACGCAGGGTATTTACGATATTGTTGTTATAGCCAAGGATCGGGATGTCATACGGTACCGCGCGCACCGACTGATAACCTTCCTGTGTAAAATAATTTCTTCCGGTCTTCTCATCATAGTCCACGCGCACATAACCGCCAAACTTGACGATCTTCGCGTACTCCGGACGGCGCAGCTCAAACGGGTTACCATCCTTGAGCCAGTTGTCCGGCACTTCTTTCTGATAACCATCCTCAATCTTCTGCTTGAACATTCCGTAATGATAGCGAATGCCGCAGCCGTAAGCCATATAGCCCAGCGTGGAAAGGGAATCCAGGAAGCACGCCGCCAGACGGCCAAGGCCACCGTTGCCAAGCGCCGCGTCCGGCTCCTGATCCTCGATCACATTCAGGTCAAAGCCCATCTCATCGAGTGCTTCCTTCACCTCTTTGTAAGCAGTCAGATTAATAAGGTTGTTACCGAGGGCACGTCCCATCAGAAACTCCATCGACATATAGTATACCATCTTCGGGTCATCAATTTCATACTGCTTCTGAGAAGCTAGCCAGTTGTTGATAATCTCGTCCTTCACCGCATAAGACACTGCCTGGAACAGCTGCTGCTGTGTCGCCTCCTTGATCGTCTTACGGTAAAGTGTGCGGACATTATCCTTCACACGTTCCTTAAATAATTCCTTGTCCATTAATTTGCTCATATCAGGTTCCTCTCTTTTCCGTCTTTCAATATCCCCCAATCCCGGCATGCAGATCACCAAAGTTCTCCCTATACCTGATTTACCGGATATCTCACAGTTGCCGTCTAAATTCTAAATCTATGCTAAATCGCCTTATCAGCCCGCCGCAGATTTTCACTCTTTGCGTAATCTGCGGCGCCTTGCGATGAATTTTTTCAACGATTCAAAACAACCTCCTGCCGCCTGCTGTTCTGAATATTCTGATTAGATACATATTTTATTTTTTAACTTTCGATCTTCTCTACGCCCAGCGTCGCCATTTCACCATTGATGCTCCACTCTTTGCTGTAGCCGATCTCTGCGCCATACTCTGCTTCTACTGCCATGGTCTCGGAGAGAATCTCCTTCTGGGACCGCTGCATCACGCCGACAATCTTCTCATTCCCGGTCACGGATACGCGAATCCTATCCATTACCTCAAATCCGGCTTCCTTGCGCATCGTCTGAATCTTACTGATCAACTCGCGCACAAAGCCTTCCTCAATCAGCTCCGGCGTCAGATTCGTATCAATCACCACAGTGATCTCGCCATTGTTTTCCGAGACATAGCCTTCCGCCTGCGCTGCGTCGATCAGCAGATCTTCCTCCGTCAGAAGTACCTCATTCCCGTCGACATCCAGCTTCAGGACGCCATTCGCCTTCAGTTCATTCATCGCCTGGTTGCCGTCCAGCTCTGGCAGCATCTGACGGATCTTGCCGAGCAGCTTGCCATATTTCGGGCCGACGGTGCGCATCTGCGGCTTAAACGTATAAGAGGTAAACTGGCTGACGTCGTCCGTAAACTGCACCTGCTTCACATTCAGCTCGTCGCGGATAATGTCCACAAAGTATCCTTCCAGTGCATTTGCGGCCTTAATATACATTGCCGCCACTGGCTGACGGTTCTTGATGCTCGCGGTATTGCGGCAGGCACGCCCCATCACCACGACCTTCAGCACTTCATCCATGTTCTTCTCCAGCTCCGGATCAATCATCGCCTCATCGGCCGCCGGGAACAGGCACAGGTGAATGCTTTCACATGCTGAAAAATCGATTTTCACCACGATATTACGGTAAATCTCCTCCGTCATAAACGGAATCATCGGCGCCGCGGCCTTGCAGGTATTCACAAGCGCCGTATACAGTGTCATATAAGCGTTGATCTTATCCTGCTCCATGCCCTTTGCCCAGAAACGCTCACGGCTTCTGCGGACATACCAGTTGCTCATGTCGTCCACAAAATCCTGCAGCGCGCGCGCCGCTTCCGGAATGCGGTAAGCGCCAAGGTTCTCATCCACCGAGCGCACCATGGTATACATCTTAGAGAGCAGCCATTTGTCCATCACCGGAAGCTGCTCAACATTTGCCTTCAGATAAAGCGCAGCCTTTTCACTGGCGTCGCCTTCACCCGCTTTGGCATAATCCAGCGGATTGAAATTGTCAATGTTCGCGTACAGCACATAGAACGCGTAGGTATTCCACAGCGTCCCCAGGAACTTGCGCTGCCCTTCCATCACGGCCTTGCCGTGGAAACGGTTCGGCAGCCACGGCGCGCTGTTGATGTAGAAATACCAGCGAATCGAATCCGCCCCATACTGATCCAGCGCCTCAAACGGATCGACCGCGTTCCCCTTTGACTTGCTCATCTTCTGGCCATTCTCATCCTGCACATGGCCAAGCACGATGACATTCTCAAACGGCGCCTTATTGAAAATCAGCGTCGAGATCGCCATCAGAGAATAGAACCAGCCTCTCGTCTGATCTACCGCCTCAGAGATAAACTGTGCCGGGAAATGCGTCTCAAAATACTCTTTATTTTCAAACGGATAGTGATACTGCGCAAACGGCATCGCGCCGGAATCAAACCAGCAATCAATCACCTCCGGCACACGGCGCATCGTCTTGCCGCACTTCGGACAGCGAATCTTTACCGCGTCGATATACGGGCGGTGGAGTTCGATATCTTGTCCCGATTCGCTCTGCGAATCGAGGACGCAGGCTGCGCCATCGCCCGCAGGGCGATTTCGCATGGCGCGGCTCTCCCGTTCATTCGGAATCGCCTCTGCTTCGGAATCTTCCTCATCAGCCTTCCATTCCTTCCACAGCCGGAACAGCTCTTCCTTGCTGCCGATCGAATGCATATGGCCACACTCACACTCCCAGATATTCAGCGGCGTACCCCAGTAGCGGTTTCTGGAAATGCCCCAGTCCTGCACATTCTCCAGCCAATCGCCAAAACGGCCCTTGCCGATGCTCTCCGGAATCCAATTTACGGTATTATTATTGCGAATCAGGTCGTCGCGTACTGCGGTCATGCGGATAAACCAGGACTCACGCGCGTAGTAAATCAGCGGCGTGTCACAGCGCCAGCAGTGCGGATAGCTGTGCTCAAACTTCGGCGCCGCAAAAAGCAGCCCGCGCTCATCCAGATCTTTAATCACATCCATGTTCACGCCCGGCTCATTTTCCAGGTCCTTGCGCAGCACACAGGAACGCCCCGGCCATTTCGTCTCTTTCGTCATCATACCCCGGTCATCCACCAGCTGGAGGAACGGGAGATCATATTTTTTGCCGACCTTATTATCATCCTCACCAAACGCCGGAGCGATGTGAACCACGCCGGTACCGTCTGACATCGTCACGTAGTCATCACAGACTACATAATAGCCCTTCTTCGACAGCTTTGCCGGATAGAGCGCCTCATATTCAATATATTCCAGATCCTTGCCCACATACGTTCCAAGAATCTCATACGCATCCGCTCCAAGCACAGTATCACACAGCGCCTGCGCCAGAATATACACATAGTCGGATTCTTTCGTCGGCTGGTCTTCCGCAGCATCATCCAACGCCGTCTGATCCTTCATCCGAACCATCACATAAGTCTCACGCGGGTTCACACACAGCGCCACATTGGACGCAAGCGTCCATGGCGTCGTCGTCCACGCCAGGATATAAATCTTCTGCGACTCGTCCACGCCGCCTTTTTTCGCATCCGCCAGCAAAAACTCCGGCGTATTCTTCACCGCAAAACGCGCAATCGCCGAGCGTTCCTTGACATCCTTATATCCCTGCGCCACCTCGTGACTCGAAAGCGGCGTCCCGCAGCGCGGGCAGTACGGCACAATCTTGTGCCCCTTATACAAAAGACCCTTATTCCAGATCTCCTTCAGCGCCCACCATTCCGACTCAATGAAGTCATCATGGTATGTCACATACGGATCGTCCATATCCGCCCAGAAACCAACCGTCTGTGAGAAATCCTCCCACATCCCCTTGTACTTCCAGACGCTTTCCTTACAATGCTCAATAAACGGCTCCATGCCGTACTCTTCAATCTGCTCCTTGCCATCCAGGCCAAGCTGACGCTCCACCTCCAGCTCCACCGGCAGACCGTGCGTATCCCATCCAGCCTTTCTCGGTACCATCTCACCCTTCATCGTGTGATACCGCGGGATCATATCCTTAATTACACGGGTCAGCACATGTCCGATATGTGGCTTTCCATTCGCAGTCGGCGGCCCGTCATAAAACGTATAAATCGGCTGCCCCTCACGAACCTTCATACTCTTCTCAAATGTCCTGTTCTCTTTCCAGAACGCGCCAATCTTCTTCTCGGACTCTACGTAATTCCGATTCGTCTCTACCTTGTCATACAGCATGTCCTGCATCCTCCTGCACCCCTCATGCAGCTGTTCCGATTTTCACAGCCGCAACCATTTATAACAATTCCCGATATCAGGCCATCCTGAGATGCGTTCAACCCATATTCACACTCATTTAGACCCTATCGCACATTTTTCATTATAGCCCACTCCCCAATGAATTGTCAATTTGTGAAACGTGAAAAAAGCACGATAATCGTTACTATTCACAGCCGTTTTTCTGAGCGGGTCTAATTACTGATGCTTACAAT